>CAYNXE010000198.1:0-4613 GCA_964400995.1 uncultured Odoribacter sp. | reverse complement strand
GATTTACTGCAATCAGCTGATGCGTGCCATGGAAGCGGGAACCGCTTATGCGGCGAAACTCGAGTCCGGATTCAGGGATACTGTCGGGAGCAATGGCGAAGTGGACGACATGGACGAGATGCAGGTGGTCAGCGATACGACGGATTTTTCGGGCGGCAGTTCTTTGTTCGTGGTACCCGCCAACATTGACTTTACGTTCCAGACGGATATTAAGCAGGTGTTGTTCGGCAAGGCGCATTTGGATAGCATTCACGGGGAGGTGGTGATGCGGAACCAGTGCATCCAGTTGTCGGATTTGGTATTGCGTTCGTCAGCTGCGAACATGAGTACTTCTGCCATTTATAAGGCGACGGATACGTTAAAGGCGTATACCGGTTTTGCCTTGCAGATGCACGATATTCAGATCGACAGCCTGGTTTCTTTGGTGCCCGCCTTGGATACGCTGTTCCCTATGTTGCGTTCTTTTGCCGGAACGGTTGATTTCCATGTAGCGGCGGATGCTTGGCTGGATTCTTCCATGATGATCGATTTGCCTTCACTGAGGGGGGCTGCCTATCTGGATGGTCGCGATTTGGTACTGATGGATGGCGAGACGTTTGCTGAAATCTCCAAGAAGTTGATGTTCAAGAACAAGGAAAGAAATATGATTGACAGCATATCGGTGGACTTGGTGGTGAAGGACGGAACGGTTGAGATTTTCCCGTTCTTGTTGGAAATCGACCGCTACAAGGCGGCAGTGGGCGGACAGCACAGCATAGACATGACTTTCAAGTACCACATCTCCATACTGAAATCTCCTTTGCCGTTCAAGGCGGGGATAGACATTTCCGGTTCGCTGGAGAAGATGAAATTCCGTATTACCAAGGCGAAATACAAGGACCTTTTTGTGCCTTCACGGAAGACGAAAGTGGACAGTACCCAACTGAATCTGAAGAATCGCATCCGTGAAATGCTGAAAGTGGACAAGCACTAAGGATGCCGGTGAGGTGATGAATGAAACCCGGGAGAACCGAGCGCATGCCGGATTTCTTCCGGGTTTCTGTTGGGGGATTTTCCGTGTCATTCCGGCTTTTCCGCATCCCGAAGCAGCGATTCTCCGGATTTTTGCGGTTTTTCAAAGGGAATGCCTTTCTTTGTCAGGGACTTGGAAGACCTGATTCTTTTTCTGCTTTGGTTTTTCAGCAGGGCAAAGTATTGTTCTTTTGCTTTTTGTTGATATTTCTCGGCAATCTGCGGATAGTCGGAAACATCTTCTTTCATCATTTTTCTGAACGTGTTGATACACACGGGGATTTCTTTCACGACATAATTGAGATAGATTTCAATCAATGAATGCCGCCCTTGTTTCAGATAGGGTTTAGCGATTTGCTGTGCTTCATAGGCTAACTTTAAATGACCACGCTGTTTTTCAGTTAACTTCTTTTTCTTCATATCTAAATTGTTAAAAGTTGATTTCTCAAAAGTCATAGGATGCAATCGGTAAATAAAATAAATTGACAGAGACAGGTGTATTATTTTTATAAATGTAAAAAAACACATGACTTTATTTAACAATTTGAGTGTTACTTGAAATTTGGTGAATGTTGCTGTTCTTCTTTTTTGTTATGTCTATGATTTTCGACAGATTCAAGGTGTCTGCCAATAATTGGACGTTTTCGGTCAGATTGGTCAGGACGAGACGCGAACGGTTTGCCTGGGCAATCCGGTTCATGGCGACAAGACAGCCGACGGCACTGCAATCCATCCAAAGAACATGGCGGAGATCCAGAATGATTTCTTGGTCGGACTGGATGGCCAGGGAATGCAGGCGGTTTTGCATGTCCGTAATTCGGGCAAGGTTCAAACGGCGGACGGGAATGAGTAAGACAAGTGTTTGTTTGCTTTGTGTTTTTGTTCCCATTATTCTTCCTTTTGATTCTTTTTGTAAAATTTGCAAATAGTTCCCGGTGATTCAAATGATTTACCAAGACTTGTTATATGAAAGAATGCCGGGACAAGGAAGATGCTGTTTTGAGGGGTGGTTCGGAGCGAGGTGGACCCTGGTGTTATGTGCTTGTTTTCAAAAATGAAATTGGTTCTGGTGTAAATTGGTACATTGAATCATTTTGTGTAAGTTTGTGCTTCCTAAGATTTCCCATGACTTGGTGATTTGCTTGGTTGATAATTTAGTAATTCGTTATGATGAGAAAGGACGAAAGATATAACAAACGCGGAGTTTCCGCTTCCAAAGAAGATGTGCACAATGCCATAAAGAACATTGACAAAGGGGTTTTCCCTCGTGCTTTTTGTAAGATCGTTCCGGATTATCTGGGGGGCGACGAGGCTTATTGCAACATTATGCACGCGGACGGCGCCGGCACGAAATCTTCGCTGGCTTATATGTACTGGAAAGAGACGGGAGATTTGTCGGTGTGGAAAGGGATTGCCCAGGACGCTTTGATTATGAATATCGACGATTTGCTCTGCGTGGGAGCGGTTGACAATATTTTGCTGTCATCGACTATCGGCAGGAACAAGAACCTGATTCCGGGCGAAGTGATAGCCGCCATTATCAACGGCACGGAGGAATTGTTGGAGGAATACCGGAAACTGGGGGTTTCCATTTATTCCACCGGCGGGGAAACTGCCGATGTGGGTGACCTGGTGCGCACCATTATCGTGGATTCGACCGTCACTTGCCGGATGAAGCGGGAGGATGTCATCGACAATGCCCGTATCCGACCGGGAGATGTGATTGTGGGATTGGCGTCGTACGGTAAGGCCACTTATGAAACGGAGTATAACGGCGGTATGGGCTCCAACGGTCTGACTTCCGCCCGTCATGACGTTTTTGCCAAATTGCTTGCCGAGAAATATCCGGAAAGTTATGACAATGGTGTTCCGGAGGAACTGGTGTATGCCGGGACTTGCCGGCTGACGGATGCCGTGGAGGGCGTGGAACTGGATGCCGGGAAGCTGGTGCTTTCTCCGACCCGTACCTATGCGCCCGTGATTAAAAAGGTGCTGGATAAATACCGGCATTCGATTCATGGCATGGTTCACTGTTCGGGTGGCGCCCAGACCAAGGTGCTGAATTTTGTGGAAAACATGCACGTCGTGAAAGACAATCTTTTCCCCGTGCCTCCATTGTTCCGCTTGATTCAGGAACAGTCCGGCACGTCGTGGGATGAAATGTACAAGGTGTTCAACATGGGACACCGTATGGAAATATATGTCGATGAAGAATTGGCGGAAGAGATCATGGCCATTTCCAGGAGTTTTGACATTGATGCCCGAATTATCGGTCGTTGCTATGACAATGACGAGGGCGAAGGAAATAAGCTTACCATCATCAGTGAATTCGGGAAATTCATATACTGAACGGTAGGTTTGATTCGTTAACTTTATATATAGATGAAAGGATGCTTTTTGGGCATCCTTTTTTGCGTTTATTGATTTCCTTGGTAGTGGTGGCTATTGGAATCTCGCCACGAGGGTCAGGAATGACCGAAAGTGCGTTTGAGCAGGGCATAGAGCCGCCACCAGACCACTCCCACCAGGCCGATGCTCAGAAGCAGGCTTGTCGTTTTCCCGGTATGCAGAAAATAGCCGATCGTGAAAGCGATGCCTTCCACTCCGTTCCAGGGATTCATGGCGACCCAGGTGTACCGGTAATTGCTGGCTACTGCGCTCATGGAAAGGGCGGAGCATGCCAGTACCACGATGACGAACGAGAGAACGAGAAACAGAATAGGTGTCTTTTTCATGGTGGGGTTCGGTCTGTCGGATGGATACTTGTTTCATGTAAAAAGGGAAGTGGTGCCGAAAGCGACATGGGCTTGGAGCACCACTCCCTTGTTGTAGGGCAGTGCGACCAATCGCTTATTTTCTGCCTCCCAGTTGGGAATCCAGGAAAAACAGCCCGGCTTCGCCTGCTTTTTTCACTTTGTCGACAATGCCTTGTGCGGTTGCTTCTTCCTCGACTTGTTCCCGGACAAATCCCCAAAGGAAGTCTTGGGTTGCGTTGTCCTTTTCTTCGTGGGCAACGGCTACCAGCTTGTCAATCAGTTCTGATACGTGGCATTCGTGCCGGTAAACGTGCTCGAATACCTCCAGCGTGTTGTTCCAGTTCTGGGGTACGGCATCGATTTTGTCCACTTTGGCAACACCTCCGCGTTTTGTGATATAGTCTGCCATGGCGTAGGCATGTTCCATTTCTTCCTGGGATTGTTTTTTCATCCAGTGGGCAAAACCGCTGAAGCCTTCTTTCTCAAAATAGAAAGACATGGAGAGGTAGAGATTGGCAGACCACATTTCGGCAGTGATCTGTCCGTTGATGGCGTTTTGTAATTTTTCTGAAATCATGATTTTGTTATTTAATGTGTGTTTATTTTTCTTGAACAATATTTGTGCCAAGCGTGAAAACGGACATTTTGTCATGAAAACGGCTAAAAACACGCATTGCTATCAATCCAAGGGAAAAGATTTTTAGAATTATCTGCAAAAGTGGATAGTGCCATTAATAAAACATGGTTTAAACAACTTGCTTGAATGGGGAGTAAAATAGCTTGCGATAAGGTACAAAAAAGAAGTTAGATGTTTCTAACTTCCTGGTTGTTAGTACTCGAGGCGGG
>CAYNXE010000197.1:0-4623 GCA_964400995.1 uncultured Odoribacter sp. | reverse complement strand
CCGAAAAGTGAGTTAGGCACTGAGTGTGAAACAAAGCCCTCGATGTTCTCGTGAAGGCTGTTACCTGCATTGTAACCACGAGAAAAGATCACTTCAGGGTTTTCCAGACCTACTGCACCGTTGAAGAGGTCTCGATAAGAGATATAGGGGTCGATATCCGCCCAACCGTTAGGCCAGTTAGCATTGGAAAAATCACCATCGGCCGGAGGGGTGATGGTCTTTGGATAACCATCCTTTTCGCGGTCTGTAGTGTTAAGTCCTGCGTGGTAAAGATCATAACCGGCGCCAAGTTCCATCACGTCGCGACAAGCTGCAGCTGCTTTAGCCCATTTCTTTTCATCGTATGATGTGCTCAGAAGCTGCTTGCCATCTTTGTTAACAAGCTGTGAAGCGAATCCTGCACTTGTTGCCAAGGGCTGACCGTTGGCAAGCTGACCGTTTGCGAGAGGTGAAGCGGCGTAGAGGTAGGCGAGAGCGCGAGTTGCGAGAGCAGCTCCCTTAGTGGGACGAACTATAGAGCGAGGATCGGTATTAACACCCTCCTGCTCAATGCGGCTCACATTCTTGAGTTCCTTTGCAGCTTGAACCATCTCGGAAGCGATATACTCGGCAACCTCTTCGTAGGAACTTCTCGGAATTGAGAGCTCTTCATAAGAGAGAGTGTAGTCGGCGGTCTGATCCGGCATGATGGGCACCGGACCATATTTACGGAGAAGCAACCAGTAATAATAAGCTCTCACGAAACGAGCCTGACCTTTCATGTCCTCACGATCCACTGCCGACAGCTTCTCGTTCAAGTGGATATTGTGAATGAATATAGAGGCCTGATAGATACCCTTGTAAGCCTGATCCCAGAAGCCGGAACCGAAATTCTCGTCATAGTCACCTCTTTTGAAGGCATTGTAAGACTCCATATAAGGGAAAGCATCACCCTTGTTGGCATCGCGGTCGCCGAAATACATATCGTCCGCGAAGCAATGATTGAATGCGCCACCTTTTGTGCGGCAATCGGCGAGATCTCCCTTAAGGAAAGAGAACGCCTGCGACAGCCATCCGTTGGTCATGTCGATATCAGTGAAGACTTTCTCTATAGTGATTCGGTCTTCGAAATATTTATCTGAATCCAGCTCCTTTGCGCATGAGTTAAAAAGCAGCGCGCAAGCTGAAAGGGTCAGTGTAGGAATTATTATTCTTTTATTCATGATTGATCAGATTAGAAAGAAACGGTTATACCAGCAGTGAAAGATTTGGTAAGCGGATAAGCCTCACCATTTGAGCTACCCATCTCAGGATCCCAGAGTTTGAAGTTTGAGAAAGTGAGGAGGTTGGCAGCCTGAACGTAGAAGCGTACACTCTGCATGCGCAATGCGTCGAGCACATTTCTCGGGAGGGTGTAACCGATTTCAAGGTTTTTAAGACGAAGATAGGAAGTGCTACGTGCCCAGTAAGAGGAAGCACGGTAGTTGTTGTGTCCGACATTGCCTTGCAGGTAAACAAGACGCGGATATGTGGCATTAGGATTCTCGTTAGCGGGAACACCGAGATAAGCTGCGGTCTCGGAATCGATCCAGCGATCAGCTACGAGATCATCAAAGATCTGACCGTAACGGTCCTGACTGAAAGCCCATACGCTCTTTCCGTTAAGCATAACAGTAGATTTGCCTGCACCTTGGAAGAGTACATTGAAGTCAAAGCCATTCCAGAGTGCTGAAACACCGAAACCATAGATAAGGTTGGGGCGGTCTGTAGCACCGATTGCAACCTGGTCGTCGTCGTTTACAATTCCGTCGCCATTCACATCCTTATACTTGATGTCACCGGGCATAACATCACCGAACATCTGTTTCGGATGGTTGCGGATATCCTCGTAGTCAGCAAATAGACCTTCGGCAACAAGACCGCGAACCTGACCTACACGATAACCAGTCTGATACTGATAGGGGTAGATGTTGTTCTCGACGTCGTAATCAAGGATAGTGTTTTTTGAGTAAGTAAGGTTACCACGTACAGTGAGCTGAACATTACCGAAGCGGTTTTCATAGCGGAAGTTTCCATCGATACCTTCGGATTTCACACCACCTACATTTGCCCATGGAGCTGATTCAAGACCCATGGAACCGGGAAGGAAGTCGCGACGCATATAGATACCGGTGCGTTTTTCGTGGAAGTAGTCTACTGTCAAAGAGAATGTGTTATTAAACAATGCGATGTCAAGACCTACATCCTGCTTGCGGGAAACCTCCCAAGTAACATTGTTTGATGCCAATGCAGAATAGTGCAGACCATGGGTATAGTTTGGAAGAGTTCCATTGGTGAGAGTACCGAAATCATAGACATTGTCGCCAGTGTAGTCAATAGTGTATAGGTACGGGAAGCGGATCTGGTTACCATTCTCGTAGATCTTATCATTACCCACTTTACCCCAAGAGTATCGAATCTTGAACATATTGAGCCATTCAGCGGATCTCTCCATGAATTTCTCACGAGTAAGGTTCCAACCTACAGAGAATGCCGGGAAGAAACCGAATCGATGGTTGTCGGCGAAGTTCTCCGAACCGTTGTAACCGAAGTTTACATCGGCGAAGTAGCGGTAGTCGTAGTTATAAAGTAACTGCGCAGCCAATGACATATTTTTACGCGACACAGAGTTCTTGATATCATCACCGATATTCTGGGTGGTGATGAATGAGTCGTAAGTGTATTTCAGGTTGGCTCCGACATTGTTTTTGCCAAACTCACGATTGTAATTCAGAAGGAGGTCAACGAAGAAACGACGTGAACCGTTATTGTCAGAAGACTGAGTCATAGGCTCCATTGCAAAAATGCGGTCGTAGATGATTTCACCAGTCTCCTTGTCGCGGCCGTTAGCATACCATCTGTCGGGCTGCTGATAATGTTTGATCTGAGAATAGTTGTAAGTGTCGTAACCTACGCGGCCGGTAAACTTAAGACCGGGGGTCACGAAACGCAGATCTTGATCCAGAGAGATATTATTCTGGAGGTTATTGTTCCATTCAGTGAGGTAACCGGTCTGGGTGGTCATTACCCATGGGTTTGTACGGGTCTGGTCGCGGTTCATGTTGATCATGGGCACATAACCATTGCTGTACATTACCGGGGTCAGGATCGCGTTGTAACCGAACAAAGAATTCCAGAGCTCAGTATCACCCTGTCCGGGTGCGTTACGTGTTGATAGATCACCTGATGTTCCAATCTTGATGATGGTGGTCGGAGTCGCCGTGATGTCAAGATTCACACGGTAATTCCAACGGTTATAGTTCGCATTTGTGCTGTACTGGTCCTTGAGCGCGTGGTCAGTCTTATACATACCTTGGTCAGTCACGAACGACATTGAAGCGTAGTAACGCGCACGTGAGCCACCACCGCTGATGTTTGCGTTTGCACGATAGCTCATTGCTCCGTCGCGGAGGATAAGATCCTTCCAGTCAACGTTAGGGTAGAGATCCGGATCAAGACCATTGCCGAAAAGTTCTAACTCTGTCGGGGTGAAATATTCGCCGTATGAACGGGTTATATTCGCCTCGTTAAGCAACTTTGCGTAAGTCACACCATCCACAAAAGTAGGGGTCTTTGTACGTGCATTGTAAGAGGTTTCGAACTTGGCGTTAACGTTGATCTTGCCATCCTTACCATGTTTTGTCGTGATGAGAATAACACCATTTGCACCTTTGGAACCGTAGATAGCAGTTGCCGAAGCATCCTTAAGCACGGTAAAGGTGTCAATGTCCTCGATGTTAAGATCATCAATATTTTCACGTTCGAATCCATCTACAAGGATATAGGCACTTGTCGAGGCTCCGAAAGTTGAGATACCACGGATCCAGAACTCAGATTTATTCTTACCGGGCTGTCCGGAAGTCTGCATAGACATGATGCCCGGTACGTTACCGGCAAGAGCATTTGAGAGGTTGGAGGAAGCGAAGTGCTTCATGTCGTCAACCTCAACATTTGTAACGGCGCCGGTCACTGTGATTTTCTTACGGGTACCCATACCGGTTACTACCACCTCATTGAGAGCGGTTTTAACCTCCTCCATTGAAATCACGTTTTCCTTGTCGTTAAGAGATTTTATAGATATCTCTCTTGGTTCCATGCCGACATAAGTAACGAGGAGCGTTTTAGCACTCTCGGGAATATCCAGTATGAAATTTCCGTCAAGGTCAGTAGCCACACCGATGTTAGTACCTTTCACCATCACGGTTGCACCGATCAGTGGTTCGCCATCGGCGCTATCAACTATCGTACCCTGGTATTTCTTAGCCATTGCACCGCCCGTGGCAACGGAAGCGGCAATGATAAGTGATAATATTCTTCGATTCATGAAATGAAAATTGAGTTGTCTGGTTATTAGTTGTTCTCATTCTCCTCCTCATCGACGGCAGGGAGGTTGATATCTGTTGAAGTTTCCTCGTTCTCCTTACCAATTGTTCGGATGCGACGGTTGTTATGGTCGAGGATATAGAATGTCTCATATTTTTCGCTGTAGGCAATACCTGTAACATCGCGGAAACGAGCCTGAGCGCGGAGATCGCCATCTTCAGTACCCCAGATGTTACCGTTGGTAGAGGGAGCGCGACCGGCATAAGTGCGAACAATGCCATC
>CAYNXE010000196.1:0-4683 GCA_964400995.1 uncultured Odoribacter sp. | reverse complement strand
AAATATAATCGTTGACCCTGGAAGGACTTATTCCAATCTCTTTTGCCAGTTCTTTTTGCGTCATCCCTTTTTCTTCAAGAGATAATTCTATCAATTCAGCCACCGTCGGTTTGGGTATGGGATAGTGTTCTTTTTCATAAGAAATTACGATGTCCGACATCAGGGACAGATCCTGTGCCTCTCTGGCGTTTGCCGGTGTGTTTTCATCTACCACTGCCAAAAGTTCTTCTATTCTTGTCAGGGCAAATTCGTATTGTTCTCTCATTCATCGTTTCTTTGACGTAAAGATAGGAAAATTTTGAATTGCGAAATTATATGCGCAAATAATTTTATTATCCAGAATCATCGTTTCCGCAAATAAGAAACGAAAACGCTCCGGGAGGAACGGAGAGGAGGTTGTTGCAATTGGAGGGTTTGATTTCTTGTTTGAATCTGCGTTTTTTAATGTGTGCTTATTTGGGAATAATGTTGTATATTTACGCATTCAACGGGAAGATTAACGATGATTATGATGACGGAACAAGAGATTCGGAAAATGGTGGAGGAGGGACGGAGGCGAGAGGCGATTGCCTTGCTTGAGCAGCAATTGGCGGAGCAGGGGGCGGAAGAGGAGGTTTTGATGCGGTTGGGCGAGTTGATTTATGCGGAAGCCGATTTCGCGGGGGCGTTGAATCAGTTCAATGCCTTGCTTCGCTTGAATCCGGACAACCAGAAAGCACGGAATTATGTGACGATGATTAACGGGATTCTGGGCTATTATTGCAAAGACTTGTTGAATCCTTGAATAGTAGAAAGTTTGTAAAGTTCATAAAGTTTGTAAGGTATAAGGGGGCTTTGCGTGTGTTTACGATGTTCTGATTTTTATGCGATTTTGTAGTTTGAAAAATATGATTATATTTGTCAATGGGATCAGCGCATCGTTTGGTATTGTACGTTAGATTGGGTATAAAGAAAATAGTTCATGACGAATTTTGATAGCGAGAAACTCACAGAATTGGTTTTGTATGTACTTGGCAAGACTGGGGGAGTGGACTTTTATCATGCTTTTAAGATTCTCTATTTTGCCGAGATGAAGCATCTGGCGAAATGGGGGAGTGGCATTGTGCCCGACGAGTTCTGTGCCTTGAAATACGGTCCCGTGCCTACCCGGCTGTATGATGCGCTCAAAGAGTTGAATCATCCTCGAATGACTTTTGCCGAGGAATTGTCGGAGGTTGTTCAATTTGCCGGAGAGGATGCGCCGAATGTTCTTCTTCCGAAACGTGAAGCCAACATGAGGTATCTCTCCCCATCGGAAATCGAGGTTTTGGATCAGTCAATAGATGAAAATAAATCATTGACATTCGGTCAGCTTATGAGAAAATCCCATGATGAAGCATGGGATGAGGCCAACCGTTGTGTCAACGGCACCAATGTCATCTCTCCGATTTCGATGGCAAAGGTTCTCCATGCGGACGAGGCTATGCTCGAATACATCGAGGAGCAAATGCAAATTGAATCAGCGTTGAGATGATAAAGATTTCTGAGGCTCTGAACGAGGAGGAACTTTCTCGGCTGGCGGCTCGGACAGTGAGGATCGGGGATGTCTATGAAATGGTCATGACGGAGGTTAACGGCATAAGGCCGAAAGCCGGAGATGCTTTCCGCGACAAGTATTTCATTGTCCTTGGTTTTGATTCCTGTGGGGTGGCGTACGGAGGGGTTGTCATAAATTCTCGAATAAACAGAAATCTTCCGGCTCACCTTAAAATGTATCATCTGCCAATCAAGCAGTCAAAATATCCGTTTCTGCGATACGATTCTTTTGTGGATTGCGTTCGCCTGAAAATGGCTTATCCGCAAAAGTTTGGAGAGTGGAATTACTTGGGTGAGATTGACGAGTGCGATGTCGACTTGATTATCGCTACTGTCAAGGAAAGTCCGGCTGAGAGCGAGGAGCGGATTTCTTTGTTCGGATTGTGATAGAAGTTTGTTAAGTTCATAAAGTTTTTGGGATTTTGCGGGGTGTTTGGTAGAGAATTGGCCGGGGAATGTCTTTGTACTTTATGAACTTTATAACTTTATAAACTGATTTTTTTCTTGTTGTTTACTGCTTTTTCTTTTTTTTGCTTTATCTTTGCCCTCCAATTTTGTATTGTTTAACGCATTAAAGATCAATCCACTTTGAAAGGAGGTGCTTTTATTCCGGAGAGAGTATAGGAGTAAAATTTGAAAGAAACACGAAGAACGGCGCGGTTTTTCGTGGCTTTGAACAGGATTCAGAGTGGATAAGATATGCGAATGAATAAACTTTAAAATTTTAAAATCATGATTATTGTTCCTTTAAAAGAAGGCGAGAATATTGAGAGAGCCTTGAAGAAATTCAAAAGAAAATTTGAAAAGACCGGTGTTGTAAAAGAGTTGAGAGACCGTCAGGCTTTCACGAAACCTTCCGTGCGCAACCGTGCACAGCGCATCAAGGCCATTTACAAGCAGAGCTTGCAGCAGGCTGAGGATTGATTGTCCGACGTTTCCTGCTTCCCCTGTTTCACTGGCAGGTGACGGGATTATCGCAGGCTGCGAATCATATTTCCGCCCGGATTTTGTTTTTTCGGGAAAATATGTTAAATTAGGTGCGTTTTAAGGAGATTGAGTATGGAAATTGAGTCGTTCCTGGTGTATCTGAAAAATGTGAAACGGTATTCTCCGTTGACATTGAAGGCTTATGAGGAGGATTTGAATCAATTTTCGGAGTTCTGTGAAAAAGTGGAGTTCATTCACGAATGGACGGAGGTGACATCGGGCATGGTCAGGCGATTTGAAGTCGGGCTGATGTCCGGTAAGCTGGAATTTTCCAAGGGGGACGCCGTTTATAGGCCCAAGGCGATGACGCCCAAGTCCGTGCGGCGGAAATTGAGTTCGTTGCGAACCTTTTTCCGTTACCAGATGCGGGAGGGGTTGCTGCAGGAGGACCCTACGGAGGTGGTGGTCGCCCCCAAGATCGGAAAGCGTCTGCCGGTGTTTGTGCCGGACTACAAGATGGATGATTTGCTGGATGAGAAGGAAGCCGGGAAAGGGGATTTTTCCACTTTTCGGGATTTGATGTTCCTGATGGTGGCTTACTACACGGGCATGAGGCGTTCGGAGCTTGTCGCCCTGAGGCTGGGCGACCTGGACATGGGTGCCGGGGTGGTCAGGGTCACCGGTAAGGGAGACAAACAGCGGATTGTCCCGTTGCTGGAAGATTTGATGGGGGAGATTCGGGCGTATCTGGCGGAAAGGGAGAAAAAGATGTCCGGTCAGAGACACGATTTCTTTTTCATAACGGACACGGGCGCCCCTGCCAACGAGAAGTACGTTTACCGGCATGTGAAAAAATGCCTGGGGGAGGTGACCTCGCTGGCGAAACGCAGTCCGCACATCTTGCGCCACTCGTTTGCCACGGCGTTGCTGAACAACGGCGCCTGCATCGAGGCCATTCGCGAATTGCTGGGACATTCCAGCCTGGCTGCCACGCAGGTCTATACTCACAATTCTTTTGAAAGTTTGAAACGGGTTTATAACGAGGCTCATCCCAGGGCTTAAAAATGAAAGGAGGAAACGTTATGGAAATGAAAATCAATGCGGTCGGTTTTTCCGCCAGTTCCCAGTTGGAGGAATTCATTCAGAAAAAATTTTCCAAGCTGGAAAAGTATCACGACGGGATTGTCGGCATCGATGTCGCTCTGAAGCTGGAAAAGGACGATAAATTGGAAAACAAGGTGGTGGAAGCTACCGTGTCCGTCAAGGGACAGGATGTCTTTGCCAAGAAGAACGCCAAGAAGTTCGAAGAGGCAGTCGATGAGTTGTATGACGTGCTGAAACGCCAGTTGGTGAAGGTCAAGGAAAAAGAAAGAGAAGGGTGATGGCGGAGCGGACGGCAGGAGACGGGGAGAACCGGCGCCGGACTGTTCGCGGAGCATTGCCATTCGATTTTTAATGAAATAATTTTGCAGGTCAGGATTATTTACTTATATTTGCACGCTTAAAAGTAGGGTCTGATGGTGCTTGATGTGTATAAGTATCTGAAAGCCTTGCGATTTGCAGAGGAAAAGAGTTATTCGAGATAAATTGTTTAATAATAAAAAGTTTTAAAGTCATGGCTAAAGAAAAGTTTGACAGGTCAAAACCACACGTAAATATCGGTACTATCGGTCACGTAGACCACGGTAAAACCACTTTGACGGCAGCAATCACTACCGTGCTGGCAAAGAAAGGTCTTTCTGAGTTGCGTTCTTTCGATTCTATCGATAACGCTCCGGAGGAAAAAGAAAGAGGTATCACGATCAATACCGCTCACGTAGAGTATTCAACTGCAAACCGTCACTATGCACACGTTGACTGTCCGGGTCACGCCGACTATGTAAAGAACATGGTTACTGGTGCTGCTCAGATGGACGGTGCTATCCTGGTTTGTGCCGCTACTGACGGTCCGATGCCCCAGACTCGCGAGCACATCCTGTTGGCTCGTCAGGTAAACGTGCCGAAGATCGTTGTGTTCCTGAACAAGGTGGACATGGTTGACGACGCTGAAATGTTGGAATTGGTTGACATGGAAGTTCGCGAACTGTTGAATTTCTATCAATATGACGGTGACAACACGCCGATCATCCTGGGTTCCGCTCTGGGTGCATTGAACGGTGAGCCGAAATGGGAAGAGAAAGT
>CAYNXE010000195.1:0-4700 GCA_964400995.1 uncultured Odoribacter sp. | reverse complement strand
AACTGACGCTCGACAAGATAGAAAAGAACTTCGTCAAATGAAGCATCATGAAACTTGGCGACAATCAGGTGGAAAACATCCCGGTCATCTCGTCCGGTTCCATTTCGCTCGACAAAGCGTTGGGCGTCGGCGGATACCCCAAAGGACGGGTGATAGAGATATACGGACCGGAATCGTCCGGTAAAACGACCCTGGCTATCCATGCGATTGCCGAAGCCCAGAAGCAAGGCGGCATCGCAGCCATCATCGACGCGGAGCACGCCTTCGACCGCACTTATGCGGAAAAACTGGGCGTAGACATCGAAAACCTCTTCATTTCGCAACCGGACAACGGTGAGCAGGCGCTGGAGATTGCCGACCAATTGATTCGTTCCGCAGCGATTGACATTATCGTCATCGACTCCGTGGCAGCCCTGACCCCGAAAGCGGAAATCGAAGGCAACATGGGCGACAGCGTCATGGGACTCCAGGCACGTCTGATGTCGCAGGCGCTGCGTAAATTGACCAGTACAATCAGCAAGACCAACACCTGCTGCATCTTCATCAACCAGTTGCGCGACAAAATCGGTGTCATGTTCGGCAACCCCGAAACCACCACCGGCGGTAACGCACTGAAATTCTATTCTTCCGTCCGCCTGGACATCCGCAAGATAGGTCCGATCAAAGACGGAGAAGAAATCCTCGGCAACCATACCCGTGTCAAAGTGGTGAAGAACAAAGTAGCGCCTCCATTCCGCAAAGCCGAATTTGACATCATGTACGGAGAAGGCATCTCCATTTCCGGCGAAATCGTAGACCTGGGCGTAGAATACAACGTCATCAAAAAAAGCGGCAGCTGGTTCTCCTATGGAGAAAACAAGCTCGGTCAGGGACGTGAAACCGTCAAGCAACTGATTATGGACAATCCGGAACTGGCAGAAGAAATCAAGCAAAAGATTATCGCCGCCATGAACGGTATGCCGGACGAACCCGTGACTGAAGATACCGTGAACAGCGAAAGCGAGGATTAATCAATGTGCAAATTTACCTATGAAAAAAAACATCATACCTTTTGTATTTATCTTGTCCCTGATGTCGTGCAATAACCAAACGGAAAATTCAGCCGAAGGCAAAGGATACAAAACTCCGGCAGACCTGAAATTGCAATCGGACGTTATGACTCCCGAAGTCCTGTGGTCTTTCGGAAGAATCGGCAATGTCAGCGTGTCGCCGGACGGTGCGCTTGCGGTTTATGACGTCACCTATTTCAACAAAGAAAAAGACCGGGGATATACGGATTTGTATTTGCTGAATCTGAAAGACGGGAAATCCACCCAACTCACGGACACCGAATACAACGAATCGGATGCCGCCTGGACACCGGACGGAAAACACATCACCTATCTGGCCAAAGGCCAACTGTGGGAAATGAACCCCGACGGCACGGCTCCCCGGCAAATCACCGACATCGAAGGAGGCATCAACGGATACGTTTATGCACCGGATATGTCCAAAATCGTCTATCTGAAAGACGTGAAGCTCGAACCAACCGTTCAGGACCTGCATCCCGACCTGCCCAAAGCCCAGGCACGGATTATCAATGACCAGTTCTATCGCCATTGGAACGACTGGGTGGAGGCCTATACCCATTTGTTCATTGCGGACTATGCTCCGAACCGGCTCATTACAAACGGGAAAGACATCCTGGAAGGCGAACACTGGGAATCACCGGTTCGTCCCTGGGGAGGTGTTGAGCAACTGGCATGGACCAAAGACGGCAAAAAACTGATTTACACCTGCCGGAAAAAAACAGGCATCGATTATGCAAAATCCACCAACACGGATTTATATGCCTACAATACGGAGAACGGCGAAACGGTCAACCTGACTGAAGGCATGCCGGGCTACGATAAAAATCCGGTCATCTCCCCCAACGGCCAATACATGGCGTGGGAAAGCATGGAGCGCGACGGATACGAGGCGGACAAAGTCAGACTGTTTGTCATGGACCTGCATACCGGAAAGAAACAGGATTTCACCAAAGGTTTCGACCAGAATGCCGAAGGACTGAAATGGGGCGACGACCACACCATCTGGTTTATTTCCGACTGGCATGCCACCGATGAGATTTATTCCCTGAATCTCCATACGGGTAAAATTACCAAGCATACCGAGGGAACCCACAATTACACCTCCGTCATTCCCGCAGGCGAAACGCTCATCGCCACCAAGGTGTCCATGAGCAAACCCGCCGAAATCTACCGGGTTGACCCGGCAACCGGCAAAGACGAGGAACTGTCTTTCGTCAACAAACCCATTCTGGACCAGCTGACCATGGGGAAAGTGGAAAAACGCTGGATAAAGACCACCGACAAGAAAGACATGCTGGTCTGGATGATTTATCCGCCCCACTTCGACCCGAACAAAAAATATCCGGCACTGCTTTATTGCGAAGGCGGTCCCCAAAGCACGGTCAGCCAATTCTGGAGCTATCGCTGGAACTTCCAGCAAATGGCAGCCAACGGCTACATCATCGTCGCACCGAACCGCCGGGGACTTCCCGGCTTCGGTCAGGAATGGCTGGAACAAATCAGCGGAGATTACTCCGGACAAAACATCAAGGATTACTTGTCCGCCATTGACAACGCCAAAAAAGAACCCTATATCGATGAAAATCGCCTGGGCTGCATCGGCGCTTCCTACGGCGGATATTCCGTATATTACCTTGCCGGACATCACGACAAGCGTTTCAAGGCCTTCATCGCCCACTGCGGTATCTTTGACCTGAAAATGCAATACAATACCACCGAAGAGATGTGGTTCGCCAACTGGGACATGGGAGGCGCACCCTGGGAAAAGGACAACAAGGTCGCCCAACGTACCTTTGCCAACTCTCCCGACCTTTTCGTAGGCAAATGGGACACCCCCATCCTGGTCATTCACGGCCAAAAAGATTTCCGCATTGACGTATCACAGGGCATGGCAGCCTTCAATGCCGCCCGCATGCGCGGCATCCCTGCCCAATACCTGTATTTCCCCAACGAATGCCATTGGGTCACCGGTTGCCAGGACGGCATACTGTGGCAACGCACCTTTAAATCCTGGTTGGACAAATGGCTGAAATAATCAGGGAATACATTTTAGAAATAACTGGGCGGTTCATTTGAACCGCCCAGTTTCTTACCCGTCCATCCCATCTCATTTGGCAGAAGAGTTATGATTAAATTTTCTCACTGCAATAAACTTCCATTAAAATATCGCTGATTATTTGGTTGTTAGAATTGTTTTATGCAATTTTGCAGTGGCACTGAAAATTTGCATAAAATATCTACTCAATGGCAGAAAAGTATATACATCGAGCTATGGCAGAGGCGATTAACGAAGCCTCGCAGTTTTTTCCGGTTATTACTCTTAGTGGCCCACGGCAATCTGGTAAGTCAACATTACTGCGCCATATCTTCCCATCGTTGCCCTATATGTCAATGGAGAATCCCGATACTCGTTCTGAAGCCAATCTCGACCCTAAAGGTTTCTTGGCTTCATTTCCGAATGGCGTCATCATTGATGAAATACAACACATGCCCCAATTATTATCTTATATTCAAGGAATTGTTGATGAGAATCCCGACCGTAAATTTTATCTGACCGGTAGCTCGCAATTTTCGCTCCTAAAAAATGTGACCCAGAGTCTTGCCGGGCGCACCGCTATATTTGAACTGCTGCCGTTGAGCCTTGCTGAAATAGCCGGTCTGCCAGAAGACGATAACATAGATATGCTGCTATACCACGGATTTTATCCTGCTGTATGGAGTGGGAAAAATCTGCCCCGCTTGTTGTATCCCAACTATATCAAGACTTATCTGGAGAGAGATGTCCGCGATTTGCTTGCCATAAAAGATTTAGACTTGTTTCAGCGTTTTATCAGATTGTGTGCCGCACGTATTGGCTCTGTTTTTAACGCTTCAGAACTTTCCAACGAATTGGGAGTTGCTGTAAATACCATTAATTCCTGGATTTCCGTGCTTCAGGCTTCCTATATCATATATATGCTCCCTCCATTTTTCACCAATACACGCAAGCGTCTCACCAAAAGTCCTAAAATCTATTTTACGGACAGCGGACTTGCAGCATATTTACTTGATATTGATTCGCCTCAGACAATGAATCGCGACAAAATGCGCGGATACCTGTTCGAGAACATGGTGATTATGAATTTTTTGAAGAACCAGTTTAATCAGGGTGTGAATGGTGGATTGTATTTCTACCGCGATTCAAATGGCAACGAAGTTGATTTACTTGTCAAAAACGGAGTTCAGTATTATTGTTATGAAATTAAATCGTCAGCAACATTCCATACGGACTTTACTAAAGGCCTTAAGAACTTTGAGAAAAACTATCCAGAACTTGTTAAAGAAAAATCTGTTATCTATACAGGAACAAAAATGCCGGATTTCGAAGGCATATCAATACTCCACTTCAACGACCTCTGACCTCAGTACGTTATTTTCTGCAAGTTATATTGCATATCAACAATTTAGATTGTCAAACAAAACAACTGGGCGGTTCAAATGAGCCGCCCAGTTTCCTACCAATCCATCCCATCTCATTTCTTTTTCTTATTGAACGCAAAACGCAAAGCAAATTCATGCGTTCCGTTCGACATATCGTCAGTATCTCCCGTATTGATATTGTAATTGTATCCTATCGAAACAAAATCAGCC
>CAYNXE010000194.1:0-4710 GCA_964400995.1 uncultured Odoribacter sp. | reverse complement strand
CCTCCTTCCCGTTAATGGTAGATATTTTTTAGATTCCTATTTCGTAGATTTGGAAGGTGGAAAGTGGCAATTACTTCGACTTCATCCAATAAATGGAGGTGTTTTTGTAGTTTCGTGAATTAATTCTACCTTTGTCTGCATTGTAGAACTAAAAAAGAAAAGTCATGTCCAGAGTTTTGATTATCGGTGCCGGTGGCGTGGGTACCGTAGTTGCACATAAAGTGGCCAAGAACAAGGTTTTTACCGACATTATGCTGGCAAGCCGAACGAAAGCGAAATGCGATGAGATTGCTGCGGCTGTCGGCGGAAATCGTATCCAGACCGCCAAGGTGGATGCGGACAGTGTGCCTGAATTGGTGGCGCTGATGCGTTCGTTCAAACCGGATATCGTCATCAATGTCGCTTTGCCCTATCAGGATTTGACGATTATGGACGCTTGTCTGGAGTGCGGAGTGAATTACCTGGATACGGCAAATTATGAACCGAAGGACGAGGCGCATTTTGAATACAGTTGGCAATGGGCTTATCAGGACCGTTTCAAGGAGAAGGGACTGACTGCCATTCTCGGTTGCGGGTTCGACCCGGGTGTGTCGGCTATTTTCACCGCTTATGCCGCCAAACATCATTTCGATGAGATTCATTATCTGGACATTGTGGACTGCAATGCCGGAAACCACGGTATGGCGTTTGCCACCAATTTCAATCCGGAAATCAATATCCGTGAAATCACCCAGAACGGTCGTTACTGGGAAAACGGACAGTGGGTGAAGACCGGTCCGCTGGAAGTGCACAAGATGCTGCATTATCCGAATATCGGCGAACGGGATTCCTATTTGCTGTATCACGAGGAGTTGGAGTCGTTGGTGAAGAATTTCCCGACCATCAAGCGCGCCCGCTTCTGGATGACGTTCGGGCAGGAATACCTGACGCATTTGCGGGTGATTCAGAATATCGGCATGGCGCGTATCGACGAGGTGGAATACAACGGAGTGAAGATTGTGCCGTTGCAGTTCCTGAAAGCGGTGTTGCCCGATCCGAAATCGCTGGGTGCCAACTATCACGGGGAGACTTCCATCGGATGCCGCATTCGCGGTGTGAAGGACGGCAAGGAACGGACTTATTACATTTACAATAATTGCGACCACGAGGCCGCTTTCCGGGAAACCGGGACGCAGGCGGTCAGCTATACGACCGGCGTACCCGCCGCTCTGGGAGCCGCCATGTTTGCCCGTGGATTGTGGAAAGGCGCAGGCGTTTACAATGTCGAACAGTTTGACCCGGATCCGTTCCTGGCTGAACTGGGAGAGCAAGGTTTGCCCTGGGTGGAGAAATTTGACCTTGACTTGGAGGTATGACCGACAAAGATACCATTCTGAGCGGCTGGGACGTGTCCGCGCTGCCGTCTCCGTGCTATGTCTTGCACGAGACGTTGCTGGCTGCCAACATGGAAGTCATCGACAAGGTGCGGAAAGCGACCGGGGCGGAAGTCATTGTCGCTTTGAAGGCCAATGCGATGTGGAGCATTTTCCCGGAACTCAGAAAGCATTCCGACGGAGCCACTGCCAGTTCGCTGGCGGAGGCTCGTCTTGTTTTTGAGGAGTACGGACAGCCTGCCCACACGTATGCCCCGGTGTATTCCGAGAACGAGATAGGTGAGATTTTGCGTTACAGCAGCCACATCACTTTCAATTCGCTGAACCAATGCCGGCGTTTCCAGGAGCGGGCGGTACGGCAGGGCATATCCTGCGGTTTGCGGGTGAATCCGGAATATTCGACCGTGGAGACCGATTTGTACAATCCCGCCAGTCCGACTTCGCGCCTGGGCGTCCGTTCCTGCGACCTTCAGGAGTGGCCCGACGGGATTGAGGGCTTGCATTTTCATTCGTTGTGCGAATCCCGGCCGGAGGATTTGAGGGGAACCCTGGCGGCGGTGGAGGAGCGTTTCGGACGTTTTTTCCCGAAGTTGAAATGGATTAATTTCGGGGGCGGGCATTTGATGACGCACAAGGGTTACGATGAGGACGAACTGATACGCATCCTTTGCGATTTCCGGGTGCGTCATCCGCATCTGCGGGTGATTCTGGAGCCGGGCAGCGCCTTTACGTGGGATACCGGTTGTTTGGTGGCGAGCGTCGAGGACAAGGTGTGCAACGGCGGCGTGAATACGTTGATGCTGAATGTTTCTTTTGCCTGCCACATGCCCGATTGCCTGGAGATGCCCTACAAACCGGCAATTCTCGGTACGCACGAGCCGGAGGCGGGAGAGAAGCGGTGGCGGATGGGGGGAAACAGTTGCCTTGCCGGAGATTTCTACGGAGACTGGGCGTTTGACGGCGGACGGGAGCCGCAGGTGGGCGACCGGATTGTTTTTCGCGATATGATTCACTACACCATGGTGAAGACCACGATGTTCAACGGGGTGACGCATCCTTCGATAGGTATCTGGCATCCGGATTCCGGATTCCGGCTGGTACGTGAGTTCAGTTATGAAGATTATAAGAACCGGATGTCTTAGCATCCGGTTTTTGTTTCAGTTTTCCTGCTCTTCCCGGTTTTGCACGTAAGTGCGCCATTTCTCAATGAGTTGCCGCATATCTGCCGGTATTTCGGAGTCGAAAGACAGCCGTTTGCCCGTGACGGGGTGTTCAAATCCCAGGGTCTTGGCGTGCAACGCCTGACGGGGACAGGTGTCGAAACAGTTGTTGACGAATTGCTTGTATTTGGCGAATGTGGTGCCTTTTAGGATTTCATTGCCGCCGTATTCCTTGTCGTTGAACAGGGGATGTTTGATGTGTTTGAAATGGACTCGTATCTGGTGGGTCCTTCCGGTTTCCAGAATGCACTCCACGACATTGACATAGCCCAACCGCTCCAGTACCCGGTAGTGGGTGACGGCGTGTTTGCCGTAGCTGCCGTCCGGGAAGCAGGCCATGACCTTGCGGTTGGTCAGGTTTCTGCCGATGTGTCCGGTGACGGTGCCGGTCTCGTCTTCCAGATTTCCCCAGCATACCGCCACATATTTGCGGTCCGAAGTCTTGTGAAAGAACTGGGAGGCGAGGTGGGTTTTGGCTTTCTCGGTCTTGGCGATGACTAATAGTCCGGAGGTGTCTTTGTCAATCCGATGCACCAGTCCCGGGCGCGGGTCGTGTGAATCCTTGAATAGCGGATTGTCCCGCAGGTGCCAGGCAAGCGCATTGACCAGCGTGCCGGTGTAGTGTCCGTAGGAGGGATGCACCACCATGCCGGCGGGTTTGTTCACCACCATCAGTTCGTCGTCTTCGTAAACGATGTCCAGCGGAATATCTTCCGGGACGATTTCGATTTCCCGGCGGGGATAGGACATCACCACCGTGACGATATCTCCGGGTTTCACCTTGTAGCTGGATTTGACCGGTTTGTCGTTGACCCGGATGTTTCCGGCATCAGCCGCATCCTGAATCTTGGTGCGGGAGGCATTGGGCAACCGGGTCATCAGAAATTTGTCTACGCGCAGTAAATTTTGTCCGCTGTCCGCTTCAATCCGATGATGCTCGAACATTTCGTTCGGCGATTCCTTGCTTTCTTCTTCGTCCGACCAGTCTTCGGTGTCTTCGATTTCTTCAATCATCTGTGGAGGCTATTGGGGGTGCGGGCGGTGTCATTCGGTCACAATCAGCGAATCCAGCGCTGCGATTTTTTCTTGTTTCAGCGTGATGTACACATTAACATTTCTGCCGGCTTTTACCGGAAGATGAATGCCCGGTGTCTGTTGGTAGACAATGGCGGACATTCTGTTGGCGCGCTTGTCGATGCTGCCGTCCGGGATGATTTCTCCGACGTTCAGATAAGAGTTCCGGATGAGGTTGATGGCTTCTTTCAGGTTCTTGCCGATCAAAGAAGGAACATTGACCATATTGGTCCTTTTCCCGTCGCCCAGTACGATGTCGATTTTCGCCCCCCTGCTGAGCAATTCGCCGGGTTGGATTTCCTTGCCGTTGTGTTTCACTTGCAGCACCAGGTTCTTGTATTCCGAGGGGGCATACGTCAGGCGTCCGATTTGAAAGCCTCGCGTCTCCAGGGTATGCAAGGTTTGGCGATAGGCGGCGTTTTGCAGGTTCGGGAAAACGATTTTTTCCGGAGTGCTTGCGTTGATGGTCAGGTGAATCAGCCTGTTTTCCTTGACCTTCGAACCGATTGCCGGATATTGTTCAACCACGGTGCCCGGCTTGGCGGTTCTGCTGTAAATGGAGTCGATGATCACAATCCGGAGATTGGCATGGGCGGCGATTGCCTCCGCCTCTTCCGGTGTCAGGTCGTAGAAAGAGGGCACCTGGATAAAATAGTCGTGCTGGGTGTAGTCGTCCAGCCAATTCAATCTATAAACGCTAATGCCGCATACCAGTAAGATAGCCGCAGCGAGGTTGAGCAGGAAAAGCTTTGATTTAGCAGATAATTTTTTCATGGAACATTCGAAAGAGTTTATAAAGTTAAAAGTTTATAAAGTCATAAAGTTGTTGGTTTTGTTTTAAAAAATCAAGTTTTGCAAAAATAGCGCAGATTTTTAAATTATCTACTACTTTATTCCTAAATTTGCACCCCAAAGGCTGTAAAAGTGTTGACTTAATTCAAGTGTTATGCTTAGATTGATATTTGTGATTTGTCTTGCATGGCTTTGTCTGGAGGTTTCCGGGCAGGAGGTGACGCGGTCTACGGGTATTGTCGTGCTTCGGG
>CAYNXE010000193.1:3112-4724 GCA_964400995.1 uncultured Odoribacter sp. | reverse complement strand
CTTGATTACGAACAATTTCGTAAACGTCGGCATAGTCATCCTCTCCACCTACCTGGTGAACACCCTGTTCAATTTCTCCGCCAGTCCCGTGTGGGGATTCATCATCCAAGTGATTTTGGTGACCTTCCTGATACTGTTGTTCGGAGAAATCATGCCCAAATTATATGCGAACCGGTCGCAGACGAAAATGGCGATTCTCATGGCAGGACCGCTTACTTTCCTGACCTACCTGTTCCGTCCGTTGTCCATGCTGCTGATAAAATCCACGTCGATCATCAGCAAACGCATCGCCAAAACAGACGACCTGTCCATCGACCAGCTCTCCAAAGCCCTGGAACTGACGAAAGACGATGAAATCAACGAAGAAAAGGACATACTGGAAGGCATCGTGCGTTTCAGCAACATCCATGCGATAGACATCATCCGTCCCCGGATAAACATCATCGCCGTAGACATCGAGGACGATTTCAACCAGGTAAAAACCATCCTGATTGAACACGGATACTCCCGTCTGCCCGTCTTCAGGGACAACCTGGACACCATCGAAGGCATCCTTTACGTCAAGGACCTGCTGGCACACCTGAAAGAAAATGCGGATTTCAACTGGCAGAAACTGATTCGTCCCGCCTACTTCGTACCGGAGACAAAAAAAATCAACGACCTGCTGGAAGAATTCCAGTTGAAAAAAGTACACATGGCCATCGTCGTCGACGAATACGGAGGCACCTCCGGCATCGTCACCATGGAGGACATTCTGGAAGAAATCGTGGGCGAAATAAACGACGAATACGATGAAAAAGAGGAAACCTATACCCGCCTGCCCAACAACGCCTATCTTTTTGAAGCCTGCACCCTGCTAAACGATTTCATCAAAATCGTAGACGCCGACCAGGACATTTTCAAGGACATCGAAGGAGAAGCGGACACCCTGGCAGGACTGATTCTGGAAATCAAGGGGGAATTGCCTCAAAAGAACGAAGTCATCACCTACCACGAACATCACTTCACTATCCTGGAAGTGGACAACCGAAGAATCAAAAAAATCAAATACGAGAAAAAAAGCTAAACGAGCCATGTCTATGCGTATCAGTATGCTCCTTTGTCTCTTTTTGCTCCTCGGGGGATGCAGGGAAAAATATACCCCGAAACCCTACGGTTATCACCGCATCGATTTCCCGGAAAAAAGCTGGAGGTCTATTGGCGACAGCCTGCCCTACCGATTCGACATGGCGGCAACCGCCACAGTGGAACCCGATACCGACAAAGACGCCGAACCCGGCTGGATAAACATCTCCTATCCCCAATACAACGCCAAAATCCACCTTTCCTACAAAAAGATTGCAACAGACACCTCGCTGCGGCATTTCACCGAAGATTGCCACCGCATGGCGTACACGCACACCATCAAGGCGGAATCCATCCAAGAACAGTATTTCCAGCACGACCGCATATCAGGACTGATTTACTTCATCGAAGGCAATACCGCCTCCTCCACCCAATTCTATGTCACCGACTCCGTGAAACATTTCCTGCGCGGAGCGTTGTATTTCAAGCAACATCCTGACAAAGACTCCCTCGCTCCGGTCATCCATTACCTCAGGCAAGACATCGT
>CAYNXE010000193.1:0-3012 GCA_964400995.1 uncultured Odoribacter sp. | reverse complement strand
ATCTTCTCCGGAATCCCCGCACCGTACAGATAAAGCGGCACCTTGTTCCGTTTGCTATGCCGGGCATAATTATCCTCCCGGTCCTTTAAAGCCGGAATCCAGGTCGGCTGAAGAACAAACAACACATCACCGCTCCGCTTCTGCGAATAAGCATTCCGGCACAAGGCATCCACCCCCTCCGAAGCTCCGCCGTGAGCCAGCGAATGGGCGGTCACCACCCGGGAAACGCCCTCAAACTCAATCAGGAAATCCGCCACCTTGTCCTGAATATCTTTCAGCGAAATCCCTTTCTGGTCAATCAACGTCCGGTCCAGATAAATCTGCGTCGCATCGTAGTCCAGCACCCAGTCCCCCTCTCCGTAAATCAGATTCAAAAAAGATTTCAGCAAGGCAACCGCCTTGAAAATACTGAAATAACCGGACGGCAAACGCATCTTGCCCAGTTCCTCGGGCAACAGCTCCCGCGCCTCGGAAAAAGTGAGAAACACCGTATAATTGCCGGCTCCGACACTCTGGTCCAACTCCGTCAAAAGCCGCTCGACTTCCAAATCCAACCGCATGACAACATCCTGAAACTCCCGGTCGTACACGCCGAAATCCCGGTTCATGTAATCCAGGCACGAAAAATTCAACGCCAGCAAATCGGGGTCGTTGTCCACGCCCAGACGCTCATGCTTCATCAATTCCACGGCAAGGTCCGTCACCAACGTATTCACGTACGGAGTCGCTTTCAGAATCCGGTAAGTATCATACTTCCGCTTGGCTTGCGCAAGATCATAGTAAAAACCGCTGCCCAGTCCTACCCTGCTCTTCAATCTCATGGCAAGGAGATTGCCCCCTTCATCGTTCAACGACATCCACCCCCTGCGGATAAAAAAATCACTCCCTGTTCGGGTATTGTACTCCGAAAGCCAGCCGGGCAGAGAATCCGCATAATAACCGGAAGAGACCCATTTCCCCGTATGCTCGCTCAGCCACAAAGCCAGGTTGGCGCAACTTCCGCCGCTGAGCACCGCCTCCTCCCCGTTTACCCCCACGCTATACACCTTGGAAAACGCATTGTTCATCTTCATGACGCATCCCAAAGTCATGGACTGCAAACCGTCCGGAGCAAGCCCGGTGCCTTCCTCCCCCAGCAAAACCGTCTCGCTGTCCGACACATTGTCCTGCCGTCTGTTTCTCAACCGGTCATACCACTGATGAGCCACAATGCCGTGCTCCGACGGCAAAAGCCCCGTGTAAATGGTAGCCTGGTCCGCACCGGTCTGGGAGTACAGATAATGGTAATCCGCCATGATCTTTTTCCCCTGCGAAAACAATCTTTTAAAACCGCCTTCCGACAAATCGTTTTCATAAATCATCAGCCATTCCGGATAAAAATGGCTGACCGTTATCCCCACCACCAAACGGCTTTTATTCTCAGCAGCAAACAACCCGACGCTCAATAACAAGCATACACCCAGCAATCCCTTTTTCATAAACACGACTTTTGAAGTGAACAAGACATTGACAAAGATATGAATTGTTGACCGGGTAACAAAATTCCGCCATACTTTATAAACTTTTGAACTTTATAAGCCATAAATCGCCCAGACGCTGGAAAAATTGCATTTTATTTATTATATTTGGCTCACTAAAATGAATCTCTACACTATGACGGAAAAAAAATACATTCTCGCGGACAAGTTGCGCACCTACATCGCCCGTTACGGAATCAACGATTTCAATGAAACCCATCTGAAAAAAGTAGGCTTGTCCATCGATGAACTGAAAGAAAATTTTTCCGACCGCCAGGACATGGTCCAGACCATTCTGGAATACGAAAGAAAATGCTTTGAAGAAATCCTCGACGAATACAATTTCGAGGGTTGGAACGCCATTGACATCCTGCTGATGGTCAGCAACGAAATCAACAACCGTTTTTTCAACGTCACGCCTTCCGTGACCGTCATGCTGGCTGATTTTTTCCCGAACATCTTTCAGGACCACCTGCAAAAACGTTCCGATTTCATTTTTGAAAAAATGAAAATAAACATTGAAAAAGGCATGCAGCAGGGAATATACAGGCAGGACGTCTCCAGCGAAATACTCGCCCGGATGTTCATCGCCAAACTGAACGACATTCACAACCCGGCAATTTATCCGCCCGAGGAATTCACGTTCGCCACCATCTTCAACAACCTGATTGAAGATTTAATCAAGAACATCACGAACGAAGAGGGAAGAAATTATTACAAACAACGGAAGCAACTGTATAGCGTGCTTAATTTCAGATAAATACCATTAAACCACAGACCTATAAAATACCAGATTGATGATATAGACCGGAAAATTCTTTCCTACCTTGTCAAAAATGCCAGGGTCCCTTTTCTTGAAATCGCCAGGGAGTGCGGCATTTCCGGTGCAGCCATCCACCAGCGCGTGAAAAAAATGGAAGATGCCGGAATCATCGAAGGCTCACGGTTCATCGTAAAGCCCCGGGCATTGGGGTTCAAGATATGCGCATTCATCGGTATCATCCTTGACAACGCATCGCACTATAAAACCGTGGTCAAAGAAATTGAAAAAATACCGGAAGTCATCGAGTGTCATTTCATTACCGGACACTACTCCTTTTTCCTGAAAATACGGTGCAACAATCACCAGCATTTAATGGACATCCTCATCAATACCTTGCAGAACATTCCGGGGATTGCCAAAACAGAGTCCTTCATATCTTTGGACCAGTTCATCGAAAAACAGGTGGACATCTGCTCCGAGGAGAATTAAAACATACGAAAGCCGGAAAGTGTCAAAAGCCGTTGCCTTTGACACTTCCCTCTGCCTTTCTGATTATTTGACTACCAATTTATCTTTTTCCTTGTCGCAGTCCACTTCCAGCGTACTGCCCTCCGGGATTTCTCCCTTGATAATCACCTCCGCCAACTCGTCTTCCAGGTACTTCTGAATAGCCCTTTTCAGAGGACGGGCACCGTATTGCGGATCATATCCTTTTTCTGTCAAGAACTCCCG
>CAYNXE010000192.1:0-4725 GCA_964400995.1 uncultured Odoribacter sp. | reverse complement strand
AAACTTTCGTTTACTTTATAGGCAAAATTTGATATATGGGAAAGATAAAAGAATTACGGGAATTGCTTCAGATGAAGAATGTGGAGGATGTGAAAAAGCGGTTTGAAGAGATTGCAGATATGCTGTTTCAGGATTTTCATATTGAAAAGAAGGGCGTGCGTTATGATTTCTTGGAAATAGAGTTTTACTTTTATAGTAAAAATCATCCGGATTTTATTACTTATCCTCGAAAAACAGAAGCCGGTGAATGGTTTTTCCATATGAGCGGAGTTGATATTTCATTTGAAAGTAAAAAGGAAGAACGTGATGGGAAAGAGGTTGCAATTTATGGAGGTGGCATTCTGGTGCGTAGTATATTGAAGAAAAAAGAAGGAGAAAAGGAGCAAGTAATAGCAGGACCTTATAAATGTGTGGATGAATTATTTGACAGGTTCGATGCGTTTGGTGGTGAATTGAAAAATTTTCCAATACTCAAGCCAAATGAGGAGGAACAAAAAGGGATAGAAGTTAAGTCTTGTGTTCGTTGGATACCTCCTTATACCGGAAAGCCTGATAAGGCAAAAGTAGAGAGAAAAGAAAAAGAATTGTCGGAACGATATCCGGAATTTAAAAGTAAAAAGAATGATTTTAGAAAACTTATAGTAGAAAAAGAAAAAGGAAGCTACCGATATTATAGGGATGCCGATTGGGGAGGTTATCAAGCAAAGCCTCCTGTTGTGAAATTATTTGAGTGATTTTATCGGTAACCACACTTCTGTCAGTAATTCGTCCGCAGGTGTATCTGTCAGGCTGTTCAGATAGCGTTCAAGAATAAAGCCTTCTCCCAACAGATAGTTCGGGGGAAGGTTTTTTAGTATGGCGTCGTAGAAAGTGTCTAAAAGGGTGTAGTTCCCTTTGTGACAATATACGGCGTAAAGTTGTCGGGGAAGTGTCATACTTTTTATGTAGCTTGTCAGACGGGATTTTACGGGTGTATTGATAGACAGGCAGGCGTAAAAGCGACATTTGTCTGGGTTTGTGACAAGCGTATCGTCATAGCAGATGCCCCAGTATTCTTCTTCATCCGGCAATAGGTCGTGACTGGTGGCGTATTGGTATAAGGTATCCCAAGTATCGGCTTCAAAAGCAGACGTGTTGGCAAGTTCGTAGTTTCCGATGCGGGGAAGAAACAACAGCGGTTTTTCATTGATTTCCCGAATGGAGTATGTCAGATTGAAGGAATGCTTCGGATTGGACGGCATTGTACGGAGAGGCAAAGACGCTTGTTTGGCTTGGGCGGGAGTTTGTCCGAAGTGTTTTTTGAAAGCGTTGTAGAACGCTGTGACGTTTGCAAAACCGATGTGTTCCGCTATCTTTGGGTTTGTATAATTGCCGGATTTCAACATTCCCCACGCATATTCTAATCGAAGACGGTTGATGTATTTGTGCAGGTGTTCGCCCGTATATGATTTGAAAATGATGTGCAGATTGCGTTTGGATATGGCGGAGAGTTCCGAGAGCTTGTTTATGCTACATTGTTGATTGAATGAATCGGAAAGCTCGCAACTCCAGTCGTGCTGTATCATCAGATTGATATGGTGCAGAATGGCATCAATCTGCGGGCGGTATTGTTCGTTTTCGGTGTTCATTCTATTTTGTTTCTTCCGTTTCAGAAAGAGGGGTGCCGTTGTCCAGTCCTAAAATGTGCTTGGCATTCAGTGGTGTGACGACGGGTTTGCCGGTTTCTTGTTCAAGGCGAAGCCGGGCTTCTTTGGCTACGTTGCCGCCACGGCGGGCAATGTCCATATGGTCATCGAAGGAGGCGGGATTTTGTGCTTCGGAAATTTCTTTGGTGGAGAGTTCTGCAAGCATATTCAATACCAGTTCCTTGTTGGTCATATTGTCGCGGAGGTTTTCTTTTTTCAATCCTTTGAATTGTTTGTATTCTTTGGCGGTTTTGCCTGCCCACGATTAGTAAATGATATCGGTGAGCGTGGCGAAATGGATGCCTTCCTGTAATCCGTGGCGTTTCCATTCGTCGGTGAGGTCTTTGCGAATCTCGATGCTTTTGAGGCGTTGGTTTATCCAGTTGTCCGAGTAGCCGAGGCGTTTGTAATCGAGCATCGCCTGCTCAATGGAACGCTCCGGGTCTTGCAATTGGTCCAATCGCTCTTTTGCCACTTGTGCCATCCATAGTTTGAACGGTTCCGCCTTGGGGGAGGGTATGGATTGGATGAGGCGGAAGAGTTGTTGGGTGTCGGCAACATCCGTTAGGTAGGATTTGCCGTCCGAAGCAGGTAATTTCAGTTGTACGATTTTATCGTACAACTGACTTCTTTCCTTTGTCAGCTTACGTTTCAGGTCGCTCCAGTATCTGCGCGGATTATCGCTTTCGGTTAAAATAGCGACAACATCGATGACGGAAAAGTACCATTCCTCCTTTTCGCTATCCCAAACGGTGCGTACTTTCTTTTCCTCGAAGACTTTGATGGCGTTTTGTCGTACCATAGCGTTTCATCTTTTCGTTTATGGTAAATGTCAACTTGCCAGACAGACATTTTGTGTCGTGTTTCGGCATTGTGTTTTCTCCTGAATGAAAGCGATTGTGTTAATAGCCACTCACTATATGCAAATATATAAAAAAATCTGCGGTTATCCAATAGCTTGCTGAGGGATAAATGGGACGAGGCGGAAGCGTTTCGGGGCGTTGATGTTCGTCAGGCACATTTTATCGTCTTCGGTGGGGTGTTTCAATTGTACGATTTTATCGTACAGTTGACTTTTTTCTTGGGTCTGCTTGTGAAAGCTTTGCGTATGGACAATTGGGGTATCCCTGCTACTTTAATTTGTCAGCATTTTTTTCTAACTTGCCGTCGAAAAGGAAAAGGATTTTGGTTATGAGAAAATGTTTGAGCCTGTTCGTTGTTTTGTATTTGTTTGCCGGGACGGTGTTTGCCGGTGATGGGGTATTGGAAAAATTGAAGCAGATTCCCGGGGTGAGTGAGGTGAAGGAGAGGAAAGTGGAGCCTTTCGGGGAGTATTATGAATTTTGGTTTGAGCAGCCCATAGATCATACGGACGCATCCAAGGGAACTTTCCGGCAAAAGGTGTTTTTGGGGCATAAGAATACGGACGCCCCGGTGATTGCGGAGTTGCAGGGCTACCAAATCGGTTCGGGGCAGGAGGGGGAGTTGGCGGCTTTGTTCAAAGCGAATCAGTTGAGCGTGGAGCATCGATTTTTCGACCAGAGCGTGCCTCGGGGTGGGATTCCCTGGGAGTACCTGACCATAAAACAGGCGGCTGCAGACCACCACGAAATCATCCAGGCGGTCAAGAAGGCGATTTATCCGACTTCCGTGTGGATTTCCACGGGCATTAGCAAGGGAGGGCAGACGACGATCTTTCATCGGTATTTTTATCCGGAGGATGTGGATATCAGTGTGCCTTATGTTGCCCCGTTGAACTTGGCTTATGTCGATTCCCGCTTGGAAAAGTTCCTGGATAAATTGGGTACGGCAAAGACCAAGGGGATGAAAGAATTGTTCGCGTGGAGCGATTTGAATTCTCCGCATTGGCTGATTCGGGATTTTCAGTTGCTATGCTTTAAAAATCAGGATACGCTGGCTTCTATGCTGAAAGAGTTGGCGGAGCGGCAGGGATACACCTACGAGACCGTGGGAGGTGTCCGGCGGGCGTTGCAGTTGATGATTCTGGAGTATCCTTTCGCTTTTTGGCAGTGGGGGCGCAATCCTGCCCAGATTCCGGAAGAGGAGAGCAGCGACATCAAGGAAATTTTCAATCACCTGACGTGGGTTTCCACGCCTGATTTTTTCGAGGATAAGTACATTGTGCGGATGCAGCCTTTTTTCTATGCGGCTTTGACCGAAATCGGTATGTATGACTACAATATCAAGCCGTTCAAGAAATATTTGGAGGGCGAGAAGAAGAACATTGATTTTTCTTTCACGATGCCGGCGGATGCGCCGAGGAAGCCTTTTAATGCGGCGCAGATGCAGGCCATCAACAAGTGGTTGCAGACCGATGCCGAAAAGATTCTGTTCGTATATGGCGGAAGCGACCCCTGGTATGCCACCGGAGTGGATTTGAAGACCAACTGGAAGAGCCGGAAATATGTGAAAGGGGATATGAGTCACGTTTGCCGGATCAAGGATTTTGACCCGGTGTCCAGGGAAGACCTTATCGACACGTTGAAGGAGTGGATAAAGGAAAGCAAGCGTTGAGCTTGCTTTTTTCTTGCTCGATGTGCTTTTGGTTTAGTTGAAAGTTTATAAAGTTATAAAGTTTATGAGGTTTTGTGGGGGTGGGGTGGTTTCTGCTTTCTTTGAGGGAGATGCGCTTTTGATGTTTCTTGTCGTTTTCTGTTGCGAAGCCGGAGAAATTCCGGTGAAGAAAGGCAACAACAACTGTTTCACTTTTGGTACATCGCCTATATATTACCGTCGGGAATAGGGTTGAATAGGGAGTGTATAGGGGTTGAATAGGGGTTGTAGCGGGTCTTCACCGAATCTTCACCGGGATTTCACCGTGAATGGAGGGTGCTGGCTTTGGGTTGTCTGTTGAAAGTTGGTTCTATTTGTCCTCTTGTGCTGATGGGATGTGCGGAAGTGAACGTCTGATGCAAGGGCGAGAGTTTTAACATTTTGATATGTGGAAATAAATTCGTAACTTTGTGAGTGTTATCCATAAAGCGAGAAATTATGTCGGATTATATTCGTTTTGACTGGG
>CAYNXE010000191.1:0-4767 GCA_964400995.1 uncultured Odoribacter sp. | reverse complement strand
TAACCGGCAAAACTCATCGTAAACGTGGCACGTCCTCCCGAAATGGAACTCAAGGCGGTAGAATAGCGCTGCATCTCCTTCAACGGCACCTTCGCCTTGATTTTCTGGAAACCGTTATCGGCATCCATCCCCATAATCAACGCGCGCCGGGTCTGCAAATCGCCCATCACGTCCCCCATATCCTCGTCCGGCGTCAACACCTCCACGTCATATACCGGTTCCAAAATCTTGGGATTCGCCTTCTTGAACGCCTCGCTGAATGCGTGCCGTCCCGCCAGCCGGAAAGAAATCTCATTGGAATCCACGGGGTGCATCTTCCCGTCATAAACACATACCCTGATGTCCCGGGCATAAGAACCGGTCAGCGACCCTTCCTCCATCTTCTCCATAATGCCCTTCAGAATGGCAGGCATAAACCGCGCCTCAATCACGCCACCGACAATGCAATTGTAGAACACCAGTTTTCCGCCCCAAGGCAAATCGTACTCCTCTTTCCCCTTGACGGACATCTTCGTATCCGTACCGCCGATTTTATAAGACACCGGTTCCGGCATACCCTCCTCAAAAGGTTCAATGACCAAATGCACTTCGCCGAACTGCCCGGCGCCTCCGGACTGCTTCTTGTGCCGGTAATCGGCCTGGGCGTATTTCGTAATCGTCTCCCGATAAGGAATCTTCGGAGCGTAAAACTCAATGGGTATCTTGTCGTTGTGCTCGATACGCCATTTCATCGTGTTCAAATGAAATTCCCCCTGTCCCGACAAAATCATCTGCTTCAATTCCTTTGAATATTCCACCAGCAGCGACGGGTCCTCCTCGTGCATCCGGTACAGCACCTCCGCCATCTTCTCCTCGTCCGCCTTGTTCACCGCCCGCACCGCCGTCCGGAAACGGGAATTCGGATACTTGATTTCCGGAAATACATAATCACACTCCTTGCTGTTCAGCGTATCCCCGTTCTTGGTGCCCTTCAGCTTCACTGTCGCACCAATATCCCCGGCACGCAATTCAGACACCTTCGTCCGGTTCTTTCCGGCTACGGCATACAACTGGGCGATGCGCTCCTTGCTGCCCGTGGTCATATTGGTCAAATCATCCCCCTCCTTCACGACACCGGACACCACCTTGAAATAGTTGATGTCCCCCAGATGCTGCTCTATCGTCGTACTGAACACAAAAGCCGAAGCCGGACCCTCCACGTCATACGGCACCACCTTGCCGTCGCGGGTCGTCATCCCCGGCATAGCCGCCGCGCTCGGAGCCACGTTCACCAGGAACTCCATAAACCGACGCACACACATATCCTTTTCCGCAGAAACACAGAATACAGGAAACATATCCCGGGCAATCAACCCCTTCCGGATACCGGCACGCATCTCATCCTCCGTCAGGCTCCCCTTCTCGAAATACAGCTCCATCAGCCCCTCGTCATTCTCCGCCGCAGCCTCCACCAACGCATTGCGACACTCCGTCGCCCGTTCCAGCTCGCTCTCCGGAATCGGCAACACATCGGGCTTTCCTCCCTCGGGCTTCCACTGATACATCTCCCACTTCAACACATCCACCACCTTGTTAAACCCCGCACCCTGATTCACCGGATATTGCACCAAAACCACCTTCTTCCCAAAAGAAGCCTGGGCGTGCTCCACCGACTGCTCAAAATTAGCCTTCTCGTGGTCCAGTTGATTGATGATAAAAATCAACGGCTTGCGCAACTTCTCCGTATGACGGCTGATGATTTCAGTCCCCACTTCCACACCCCGCACGGCATTCACCACCATCACGGCAGTATCCGCCACATTCAGCGCGGAAATCACCCCGCCCACAAAATCATCGGCACCCGGAGTATCAATGAAATTCAACTTCTGCTCCTTCCACTCCGTATACAACACGGCAGGAAAAACAGAAGAACCATACTCCTGCTCCACAGGACGATAATCGGAAGAAGTATTCTTGGCACCCACGTTTCCCCTGCGCGGAATCACCCCGCCCTCATACATCATCGCTTCGGCAAGCGTCGTCTTGCCGGAACCGGCACTGCCCACCAGCGCGATATTCTTAATTTCATTCGGATTGTAAGTTTTCATAGGTTTTCAGTATTTAGTTTTAGGTTGTCCGGCAAAACGCCATTTCAAACGTTTTAACCGGTTCACAAATTATACAGAAAAATCATAAAAACCAAGAGAACCTCCGTTTTAATCCACTGCAACCCAAAAAATTCACCTAAATAAATTGAAATTCTTCAATCTGTTATGCGCCCAAACATCCGATAGGTACAACATATACTCCATCTTCAGAACGGCGATAAGCATATTCTCCTGCTGCAATCAACACCATTTTGAACGATGGTGCTTTCATTCTGGAAATATCTATTTTTGATTCCAGCGCATTAAGAGTTTTTGCACCGTCCTCAATCAAAGATTGCCCGCCCAGTTTAATCTCTATCAATCCATACTGTCCGCTCCGCAGATGCACTACTGCATCGCACTCCAAGCCGCTTTTATCCCGATAATGGTAAACCTTGCCTCTAAGAATCTCTGCAAAAACACGCAGGTCTCTCACACAAAGAGTTTCGAAGAAGAAACCCAACGTATTAAGGTCATTCATCAAGTCTGCCGGCCCTAAGCCTAACGCTGCAGTTGCAATGGACGGATCTACAAAATATCGGGTATCAGTTGTACGAATAGCTGTCTTTGAACGAAGATTAGGGTTCCACGCCTCCATATCCTCGATAACAAAGATTTTTCTCAATGCTTCGAGATAGGAATTTATGGTCTTATCGCTAAGAGCGACCGAATCATTACTGATTAAATCTTCACGCAACACTTCCGACGACACCTGTGTCCCTTGATGACGTGCATACGCCCGCATCAGACGCTGCACTCTGACTGATGACTTCTTCACGCCGTCCACTTTTACAATATCCTCCATAGTTACTGAATCATAATAATCGAAAGCCTGCTCCAATGCATCTTCTTCATTCAAACCAACAGCCATTGGCCAACCACCGCGACAAATCAGGAAAGCAATATCCTTTAAAGTCAAATCATTCTTCTCCCATATTTTTTCAGGCGTGTTGAATAATTCAGCCAAACTTACACTCCCTTTTGATTCTCCCGACTCAAACAACGTCATCGGACGCATCTTTAACCACGCAAATCGGCCGGTTCCGGAATGCTTTCTTTCCTGCTCCGCATTTTTATCAGGTACGGCAGAACCGGTCAGAATGAATTGACCAAATTTTTGACGGTGGTCAACCGTATACCGAACTGCATCCCAAAGTTTCGGAACAGTTTGCCATTCATCTATCAACATAGGGGTTTCTCCGGTCAAAGCCGTATCAGGGTCAATTTCTATCAGACTTGCAAAACTTGTTCTTATATTCTCTTTTGCAAGCATAACCCTACTGGTTGCAATTTGTTCTGCGGTTGTAGTTTTCCCGCACCATTTAGGCCCTTCAAGAACCACAGCACCCTTGGCTCTTAGTTTTCTTGCCAGCAGGTCATCCATTATCCGGCGTCTGTATTTGTTCATCTTTTTCACTGTTAATCAGCACAAAGATAATATCTTTCTCAAAATTTCCAAATTTGACCTAGATTTACTTCCTAATTTGGCACACATCTACTTCCAAGTTTGGCATTAATTTACTCCCATATTTGTACCCGTTCCCAAAAAGGAACCAAGAAAACCTCCGTTTTAATCCACTGCAACCTAAAATTTCCATACAAATCTGCCTGACAAAACAAGTAGTTTTTCACAAAATTGCCATTTTCATCGTGCAATTTTAGCATTTTGTCAGCCTGACAAGCTGACAAACATTAGTAAGTATTCAAGTAAACTCCTTTACACTTATCTTGAACCTGCTTAGGCTCAACTGATTTCTAATTATGGCGAATTCGCCATAATTAGCTCGAATATTAAGCCTCCACTGCGATGCTTCCTCGGAAAAAACTCCGACACTTTACGATAACGGCACTGATAATAGATTATTCTGTTAATTTTCCCAAAACAACCGCCACGTCCCGCAGAAAAACGTATATTGCGAAAAATTTGGTCTATTTTTTGCTTAGTAAAAAGAAATGCAATTTACATCGTTATGGAACAAACAACCCTGTTAGGAGGAAATATGTGGATTTGGGTGGTTTTCATCGGATTCACGATTATCAGCTGGCTCATCAGCAACCAATTGAAAAGCCGTTTCGCCAAATATGCCAAAATACCGACCGACAACGGGATGACCGGGCGGGAGGTCGTGGAAAAGATGCTGCGCGACAACGGCATCACGGGAGTGAAAATCGGAAGCATCGAAGGACAACTTACCGACCATTACAACCCCACGAACAAAACCATCAACCTCAGCCGGGAGGTCTATTACGGCAACAGCATCGCCGCCGCGGCCGTTGCGGCACACGAAACAGGACACGCCATACAGCACGCCAAAACTTACAGTATGTTGAAACTGCGCTCGGCACTGGTGCCTGCCGTGGAATTCGCCTCGCATTGGGTGCAATGGATATTGCTGGCAGGAATTCTGCTCGTTGAATCGTTCCCCGGACTTTTGCTGGCGGGCATCGGCTTATTCGCCATTATGACCCTGTTCAGCTTCGTCACCCTGCCCGTGGAAATAGACGCCAGTCATCGCGCCCTGGCGTGGTTGAGAAACTCCGGCATCACCAACTACCAGACCCAGGGATACGCTTTCGACGCCTTGAAATGGGCTGCCTATACCTACGTGATTGCCGCCCTGTCCTCTCTGGCAACCCTTTT
>CAYNXE010000190.1:0-4800 GCA_964400995.1 uncultured Odoribacter sp. | reverse complement strand
CTTACATTGCGCTGGTATCTCCAAAAAGTGAAACGCTCGGAACTGCCGGGCTGAATGTTCCGCCTTGTTGTTCGGCAGGGGTGGAGAAATTGGGGGGGCTTTTTCGGGCTTGCGGAAAAAGAAATAAGCCGGAATTTTATAGATTTGCGGTGTTTAAATACAGATAAAACAGAATCCTTTGAGCAATCAGATTCAATACGAAACTCTGTGGTTAAAGCAGTTGGCGGAAGGTAATGAAAGTGCTTACAAGCATTTATTCGATACCTATTACCCTTCTTTGGTCATGTTTGCCACAAAATATTTGCAAGACATGAATCTGGCGGAAGATTTGGTGCAGGATGTCATTTACGATATGTGGAATCAGCGGCAACAGCTTTTAATGGTTTCTTCTTTGAAAGGGTGGCTATTTGTGGCGGTCCGCAATCGTTGTTTGAATCATTTGGAACATGCCAGGGTGGAGAAGAAATATGTCCGGCAAAACGAGGTGGCAAAAACTGATTTTTTCCTGCAACAGTTGATTGAGGAGGAAGTTTACATGGCATTGAAACAAGCCATCGACAAGTTGCCGTTGAAAATCCGTCAGGTTTATTATGGGGTACTTGCCGGAAAAACTAATGCGGAAATAGCCGAAAGCCTGAAGATGAGCGAGGAGGCGGTGAAGGCTTACCGCAAGAGAGGAAAAAAGATGCTGAGGCTTTACCTGGATGACCTGCTGGGCTTATTTTTGTTAATTCTTTAAATTTTTGCCCCCTTTTTTAATCTTTCCTGTCTTTATAACAAAACAGGAAAATCATGGATACACAGATTCAGAGGGCATATCGGATTGCTGATTTGATTTTGCGTCATCGGGAAAATGCTCTTTCATCGGCGGAATTGGAGGAACTGGAGCGTTGGATTGCCGCATCACCGGAACACGAACGGCAATGGGAGGAGTTGAACGACCGGGAATTTTTGTTGCGAAAGCATTGGCAGGAGTCGGCGATTGATACTGCTGCCGCTTATGCCGCTTTTTCAAGGAGAATTGCAGCGGGGCGTCCCCGGCAAGGGTTTCGGCAATTGCGTGTTTGGAGCATCGTGGCGGCTGTTTGTGTCATTTTGGCCGGTGTCAGCTGGTTTTGGTCAAAAGAATCCGAAATCCCGGAACCAATGGTGAAAAATACCGTCATACCGGCGGGAGGGCATGAGGCGGTGCTTACGCTGGCAAACGGAGAACAGTTCCGTTTGCGGGGGGTGGCAACTTCTATTCAACAGGACGATGGTAGTGTTGCGGACGTCTCGGCAACCTCTATTGCCTATAAGGCGGATACTTCTTTGCATGAAGTTCTTTTGTACAATTCGTTACATGTTCCCCGCAAAGGGGAATTTGTGCTTTCACTTTCCGACGGTTCCCGGATTTGGTTGAATTCCGAGAGCACGGTGGAATATCCGACCCGTTTCTTGCCGGGAGAGCGAAAAGTGCGCTTGCGTGGCGAGGCTTATTTTCAGATTGCTCGGGATACGGCTTCGCCTTTTGTAATAGAGACCGCTCAGGCGCAAATCCAGGTGTTAGGAACTTCTTTCAATCTTAGGGCGTATGAGGATGAGCAGGTCATCTGGACGACGCTGGTGGAAGGAAGCGTATCCATGTCGGCAGGAAAACAACAAATGACTTTGATTCCGAGCGAACAAGGTTGTATTGATGTGAAAACCGGCAGTATGTCGAAGAAGGTGGTGGATGTGCAGATATATGCTGGCTGGAAAGACGGACGTTTTGTCTTTGAATGCCAGACGCTGGAGGAAATCATGAGGACGCTTGCCCGCTGGTATGACGTGGAGGCGGTGTTTCAATCGGAACGAACCCGGAATATAGAGTTTACTGGTAATTTGAAACGTTACAGTGATTTCGGACAAATTATTTCCATGCTGGAGTTGGCGTGTCCGGCAAAATTTATGATTTCAGGGAAGACGATTTACATTTCCGACTGATGAATGTGTAAAAAAACAGGTAACCGATGTGGGGCATCGGTCGCCCGTCAAGTGTTAAATAAACGTGATCTAACTAATTACAAAACTATGAAAAAAAAGAAAATCAGAAAATTTCCCGGGACTTTTTTACAGGGGAAAATGGTACGAACCATGAAGCTGGTGTTTTTGTTGGTCCTATTGCAAACGTTTCAGTTGAATGCGAAAGGGTATTCGCAGGAGACGATTACGTTGAAAATGCACGATGCGACTTTTACCGAAGTGGTCAAGGAGATAGAACGCCAGTCGCAGGTGACTTTTTTGTATAACCATGATTATGTGCGGGAGTTGGTTCATTTGAATCTCAACTATACGAATATCGGGCTACCGGAGGTGTTGGATCGTCTTCTGGCTGGAACTGCCTTGGAGTATAAGCTGGTGGACAATACGGTGGTGGTGACGGCTAAGAATAGTGCGGTGCAGGCACAAAGTGAAATGCGTGAAATTAAGGGAAAAATTACGGACAAGTCGGGAAATCCGATACCCGGTGTGACGGTTGTGATAAAAGGTACGAAATTAGGTGTTGCCACAGATGTGGATGGAAAATTTATCATTCAGACGCTTGCCGGGGGACCGATCGTGCTGGAATGTACTTTTGTCGGAATGCGCAAGAAAGAGGTAGAGGTAGTGGGAGGAGAAGCGTTGAACATCGTTATGGAAGAGGAAGCCGAGGAAATGGAGGAAGTGGTGGTGACCGGTTATTTTTCCAAATCGAAAGAGAGTTTTACCGGTTCGGAAGTGACCATACCTACCGAAGAATTGAAAAAGGTCGGGGCGTTGAACATTCTTCAGGCGTTGAATGCTTTCGACCCGTCTATCCGTTTGTCGGAAAGCCTGACAAACGGGTCGAACCCCAACATTGTTCCGGACATTACCATTCGGGGCGAAAACGGATTTGATTTGCGCGCCAATGCGGACGACGCTCTTTCCAATCCCAACGCTCCTCTTTATATCTTGGACGGCGTAGAAGTTTCGGCGGAACGAATTTATGATATGGATTTGAACCGGATAGAATCGACGACAATCTTGAAAGATGCCAGCGCCACGGCGTTGTATGGGTCGCGGGGTGCCAATGGTGTCATCGTGATTACGACCATACGTCCGAAGTCTGGAAAAATCCGGGTGAATCTGAGTGCGAATTATAATGTTTCTATTCCGGATTTGCGCGATTATAATTTGATGAATGCCAGGGAGAAACTGGAATATGAGCGTTTGAGTGAGAAGGTTTATGTCGACAAGGACAATTACAAGGAGCAACTTCGATTGGAGGAACTTTACAATTCGCGTTTGGAAGAGGTGCAGCGGGGTGTGAATACTTACTGGTTGTCCCAGCCGTTGACCACCTCAGTGAATCAGCGTTACTCCTTGAATTTTGAAGGAGGAGACAGGTATTTCCGTTATGGCGTTGATTTGCGCTATGATACGGACAAGGGGGTCATGAAACAATCCGGGCGAGACCGTCTGGGCATCAACTTGACCTTTAATTACAATATCGGCTCCAATTTTTATATTCGGAATGATTTGTCGGTGGATGATGTGAAAGGAAAGAATTCTCCTTACGGTACTTTTTCCAATTATGCCAATCAGAATCCGTATGACCGGATATACGATGAGGACGGAAACTATGTGGAAAAACTTTCTTCGGGAGACTGGAATCCCTTGTATAATGCCAAACAACCGAGTCGTAATTCGGATGTCTATACTTCCATTCAGGATAATTTCAATATAGACTGGCGGATTGTTCCTGCCTTGCGTTTGCAGGGACGGTTCAGCTATTCCAGACAGTTCTCCCGTCGGGATTTGTATAATGCTCCTGGAAAACTGATTTATTCGACGGAAAGCGACCCCAAGAAGAAAGGGGAATATTATTTGAGCAAAGGACAAAGTGACCGGTATGACGGCAATTTGACGTTGGCGTTTAACAAGACGCTTGACAGGCACATGCTGAATGTCGGTATCGGTAGCAACCTCACTCAATCGAAGTCGGAGGGTGAATCTTTCTATGGTGTCGGATTTATCAATCCGGAGATGATTTTTATCGGAGCGGCAAATGCTTTCAAGGAAAATACAAGTCCGAGCGGCTCTTATGACAAGTCTCGTCTGGTGGGATTTTTCACCAATCTGAATTACGGATACGACAATCGTTATTTCCTGGATTTTTCTTTCCGGACAGATGGTTCCAGTAAGTTTGGACGGAACTCCCGTTTTGCTCCTTTCTGGTCTATGGGCGTGGCTTGGAATGTCCACAATGAGCATTTCTGGAATGCCCATGAAAAAAATATGTTGAAATTGAGGGCATCCGTGGGAAGTACGGGAACAACCAATTTCTCGTCGACGCAGGCGTTGACGACCTATAATTATAATTTTGACAGGGAGTACAACGGGGTATTTGGTGTTTCGTTGGCTGGTTTTGGAAATCCCGACTTGAAGTGGCAGGTGACCAATTCTTACAATGTCGGATTGGACCTGACCCTCCTGAAAGGGGTAATTGTATTCAACGGTGATTTCTATGTCAAGAACACGAAAAATCTTCTTTTGCCGCTTTCCATTGCTCCGTCTACGGGTTTCGACAGTTATGTGGAAAACATCGGATGCTTGAGAAATACCGGAGTCGAGGGGCGTTTGCGCTTCAATCTGATTCAGAACTCGACAAAGAATTTAAGGTGGAATGTGACTTTGGCGGCTTTCCACAACAAGAGCAAGATTACCCGTTTGTCCAACCAATTGGAAGAAATCAACCAGAATGCGAATAATGATAATCATAACAGAGGGACGGTAGTGTACCGTAAATATGAGGTT
>CAYNXE010000189.1:0-4849 GCA_964400995.1 uncultured Odoribacter sp. | reverse complement strand
GCACCTTTACGGCATACACCCCGGAAGCCGGCAACAGCTTCCGGTCGTCTTTCAATTGCAGATTGGCGGTAGGGAAACCGATGGAACGCCCGATCTTGTCGCCGGCAACCACCTCGCCCGCAAAGGAATAGGCATAGCCGAGGTAAGCATTCACCCGGTCGATGTCCCCGACCTGCAAGGCATTCCGGATTTTCGTGGAGCTGATGTTTATCTGGTTCTCCTCGTAAGCCTCTTCCTGCTCGATATAAAAATGGTATTTTGCCGACAGTTCCTTCAATTTCTCAAAAGTGCCTTCCCGGTTTTTCCCGAAACGGTGGTCATAGCCCACCACAAGCCCTTTTATGCCGATTTGCCCCACCAACAAGTCGCGGACAAATTCCTGGTAATCGAGTTCTGCCAACGACCGGGTAAAAGGTAGAATAATCAGGTGGTCAACGCCCTGCTGATCCAATATCGCACGCTTTTCCTCCAACGTGGTGAGGATTCCCGGCCGTTTCTCCTGCGGATACAGCACTTCCCGGGGATGCGGCTCAAAACTGATGATGACCGTCTCGCCCCGCAAATTTCGGGCTACTCGTTTGAGGCATTCGATGACCTGCACGTGCCCTTTGTGCACGCCGTCAAAACTGCCTATCGTGGCTACCGGGTTCGCGATATGCAAATCTGCTGTTCCGTAATGTATCTGCATCTTGTTCGTATATTACTATAAAAGCGAAAGAGGGTGCCGAAAGCCACACCCTCCTCCTTTATTCTGCAACGGTCGGTTTATCCGCATTTGGAATAACCGCAAGTCTTGCAAGTCAGGCACCCTTCCTGATATACCAGCGGTGCGCCGCAATGCTCGCATTTCTCACCCTTCGCCTCGGTACCGTTGGGGATGTATTTCTTCAAAGCCCTTTCCACACCGTTTTTCCAGGTATTGATGTTTTCATTGTCAAATTCCATAGAAGCCACCAGTTCGATAGCCTGATGAACCGGCATACCGTAACGCAACACGCCGGAAATGAGCTTCGCATAATTCCAATATTCCTTGTCGAACTTGTAAGACAACCCTTCTACCGTCGTCTTGAAGCCGCGTTTGTTCTGGAACTGGAAGTCGTAACGGGAATTGCCTTCCTCGTCGTAATGTTTCACGATTTTACCGGCAACTACCGCCTTCGGCAACATAATACCCTCCTCGTCATCGGCGATACCCGTAAAAATCTCATACGGACGACCGTTGTACAGACCGATAAAGGCAATCCATTTCTCCTTGTTGTTCTGGAAACGCACCACATCCGCATCCAGTTCCATCGGACGTTTTGCAGGCATTCCCCCGTCAGGAGCCGCCGACTGCTTCTTATCCTTGTTGGAAACCAACACGCCGGCACGCGAACCGTCGCGGTACACCGTACATCCCTTGCATCCGCTCTTCCAGGCCTCGATATAAAGCTGTCCCACCAATTCCTCGGTCACGTCCGAAGGCAGGTTGACGGTCACACTGATGGAATGATCCACCCACTTCTGCACCTGTCCCTGCATACGCACTTTAGCCACCCAGTCGATGTCGTTGGACGTTGCCTTGTAATAAGGTGATTCTGCCACCAATTGGTCAATGTCCTCATCGGAATAATGTTTGGTCGTATCGTATCCGTTGACCTTCATCCATTCGGCGAATTTATGATGGAATACGACAAACTCCTCAAAGCTGTCACCCGACTCGTCCACGAAATCAATCCGCACGTTCTGGTCGTTCGGGTTCACCTTTCTTCTCCGCTTATAGACCGGCAGGAAGACCGGCTCGATTCCAGAAGTGGTCTGGGTCATCAGACTGGTCGTTCCGGTAGGAGCAATCGTCAGACAGGCAATGTTCCGACGGCCGTATTTAACCATATCGGCATACAATTCGGCATCCTCGTCCCTCAGCCGTTTGATAAACGGATTATTCTCTTCCCTCCGGGTATCGTAGATTTTGAAACTGCCTCTGTCCTTTGCCAAATATACGGATGCCCGATAGGCTTCCACCGCCAGTGTCTTCTGAATATCCACCGCAAAATCAATGGCTTCATCGCTACCGTAACGCAAACCGAGAGCCGCCAGCATATCGCCTTCGGCGGTAATGCCCACTCCGGTACGGCGTCCTTCCTTGGCTTTCTGCTTGATTTTCTCCCACAGGCGGGTTTCCACCCCTTTCACCTCGTCCGATTCCGGATCCTCGTGCACCTTGTCGAGAATGACATCTATCTTTTCCAGTTCGAGATCGATGATGTCGTCCATAATGCGCTGTGCAATGGCAATGTGCTTTTTGAACAAGGAGAAATCAAAGTAAGCTCCCTTGGAGAAAGGATGCTGTACATAAGAATAAAGATTGATGGCAAGCAATCGGCAGGAATCATACGGACACAACGGAATCTCTCCGCACGGATTGGTCGATACGGTACGGTATCCCTTGTCCGCATAGCAATCGGGCACGCTCTCCCGGATAATGGTGTCCCAGAACAGGATACCCGGTTCCGCCGACTTCCAGGCATTGTGCACGATTTTGTTCCACAACTGCTTGGCGTTGATGGTCTTTTTGTATTTCGGATCTTCCGAATAAACCGGGTATTTCTGGATATACTCCTGTTCATTGATGACCGCCCGCATAAACTCATCGTCTATCTTGACCGATACATTCGCACCGGTCACCTTCCCCTCGGTCATCTTCGCATCGATGAAGCTCTCCGAATCCGGATGATTAATGGAAACGCTCAGCATCAAGGCGCCACGGCGTCCGTCCTGCGCCACCTCGCGGGTAGAATTGGAATAACGCTCCATAAAAGGAACGATACCGGTAGACGTCAGCGCGGAGTTTTTCACCGGCGACCCTTTGGGACGGATGTGCGACAAGTCGTGCCCCACGCCTCCCCGACGCTTCATCAACTGCACCTGCTCCTGGTCGATTTTCATCACCCCGCCGTAAGAGTCGGAAGGCCCTTCGTTGCCTATGACAAAACAATTGGAAAGAGACGCAATTTGAAATTCATTGCCGATTCCGGTCATCGGTCCGCCTTGCGGCACAATAAATTTGAAATCCCTCAATACTTCAAAAATATCGTCTTCGCTCAACGGATTCGGATAACGGTTTTCTATTCTGGCAATTTCCGAAGCCAGCCGACGATGCATATCGTCCGGATTCTTTTCAAAGATATTGCCGTAAGAATCTTTCAAAGCGTACTTATTCACCCAGACACGCGCTGCCAGCTCGTCTCCGTTGAAATAAGTCAGCGAACTTTGAAAAGCTTCTTCCTGCGTATAAATCTCCCGCTCTTTCATAGTTTGTTCGTTCATAGCTTATTATTTTTATTCAATTACTTCACAATAGGACGAAGCAAATATAATGAAAAAGAAAACGAATCTGGTATTTTTTCAAAGGATATTTTTCGGCAAGTTTTCCATTTTTATCTATCAATAATATGAATATCAATCTAATAAAAAGTTATCAACACCGCAAAAGTTTTCCAAAATCGCATTTTCAGTAAAAGAAAAATCAAACAAACAAGAATTTTAACAAAAGAATTCACCGTCATAAAATCACATCATCCCTCTCGGAACATCCATCCGCAAATCACACGCCTCCCCGCCCGAATGACAGATTGATTGCCCAAAAAACACCTCTATATTTTATGAACTTCTCAGAATACTCTACAGAAAACTAAGAAACACATCTAGTTGAGTCATAAAGTGCAAGAAGAAAACTTCTGAAACATTTGGAATATACATAGAAAAATAATATCTTTGTAATAACAATTTCCGCCACGCCTCTTGACAATGCGTACCAGGGCGGAACTTATTTTTTTACACCTATGGCAACATACGTCAAACAGCCTATAAGCATTGCTGATCAAATAGCGCTGTTGAGAAGCAGGGGACTTCTGTTTAATGACGAACACGCAGCAAGCGAATATCTGAAGATTATCAATTACTTCCGATTGGCAAACTATTGGAAGCCAATGGAAAGCGACAAGGTGAATCATATATTTAAACTCAATAGTAAGTTTGAAAACGTAGTGACCTTATATGATTTTGACAAGGAGTTACGTAGCCTCATCTTCTCCGCCATACAAAGTATCGAGATTGCTCTTCGCACTAAAGTTATCCAAATAGTATCATCTCACTATGGCGCATTTTGGTTTGCCGAAAAATCATTATTTTCCAACACTGCCATTTTCTCTAAATGTATTGCCAATATAAAAGATGAGCTGAAACGTTCCAAAGAAGATTTCTTAATCGAGCATTTCGCCAAATACGACAAACCTCCATATCCTCCGGCATGGAAAACTTTAGAAGTATCATCATTCGGGACACTCTCTAAACTATATTGTAATCTATCAGACAACAACCTGAAAAAACAGATTGCAAAAGAATTAGGATTGCCACAACATCTATATCTTGAAAGTTGGATAAAAAGCTTGTCTGTACTACGCAACTGCATAGCTCATCATACTCGTATATGGAATAGGAAATATCCATGGAAACCACAATTGCCTAAAAAATTGCAAAATCCATGGATTCAAGACAAAGCAATTGCACAAGAAAAGCTATACGCTCAACTGTGTTGCGTGGCTTACTTGATAGACTCCATTCATCCCGACAATGATTTCAAGCAAAAACTAAAAATTCTTTTGACGGAATACTCTATTGTTGATGTTGCTGCGATGGGATTTCCAAAGTTATGGCATAACGAACCGCTTTGGAAATAGAAAATTGTTTGTAGAAAGAGAGCCTTTGCAAAAACAGAAGGTGAATCTGCTTCAGTTCAGCTCCACCAGTTCAACCGGAATATTCACCTCCAGGCGGGAGTGTTCCCAATCGATATCGGAAAGATAAG
>CAYNXE010000188.1:0-4863 GCA_964400995.1 uncultured Odoribacter sp. | reverse complement strand
GCAAGCAACTACACCTTCCCGATACCCGCAAACGCCCTATCGGCAAAATAAACTTTATAACTTTACAAACTTTATGAACTTTATAACTGTATGAACTTCATCAAACCACATATAAAATCCCTCATCAGTCCGAAAACCATGCTGTTTTCGCTGATGCTGTGCGGATGCCTGCTGCTGCATTTGGAAACCCGTGCGCAGCAAGCCTTGACCCTCAACTTCCGGCAGCAACCCCTCCGGGACGTTTTCAACGAAATCAAACGGCAATCCGGATACAAAATCTTCTATAACGAAGAAAAGGTAAACACCCAAAACCGGGTCTCCGTTTCCATTGCCGAACAGCCGCTGAACGAAGCCTTGAAACAACTGCTGGCACCGCTGAAACTGGATTTTGAAATCATCAACAACACCATCGTTGTTTCAGTTGCCAACGACATAGCGGCAGCGCACGGCAAACCGCAGAATGTCAAAATCACGGGCGTGATCAGCGATGAAAAGGGACTGCCTCTTCCCGGCGCAACCATCCGGTTGCTCGGACCGCAAAGCGTAGGCACGGTGACCGACGACAACGGAAACTTCACGCTCCGGGTAACCTCCACACAGGACGAACTGGTCGTTTCCTTCATCGGGTACAAGGTACAGACGGTGAAACTCAACGGCAAAACCGACATCCGAGTTCAACTGGAACCGGAAAGCCTGGAAATGGAAACCGTCATCGCCACCGGCTATTATCCCAAGGCGAAGAACAGTTTCACCGGAACCGCCGTTGTCGTTGACGGAACCGATTTGAGAAACATCAACAACACCTCGTTTTTCGATGCCCTGAAAGTCTTCGACCCCTCTTTCAAAGTCGTAGACGAAAGGGGCATGTACGGTTCCGACCCTAACCGGGTGCCCGACCGGATTGAAATCCGGGGACAGAACAGTTTCCCGGAAATATCCGAAAGCAACCTGAAAACCGTCACCAGTCTGCCGGTCTTCATCCTGGACGGCTTTGAAATCAGCGTTGAGAAGGTGTACGACCTCGACATGAACCGCATCGCCAGCGTCACCATATTGAAAGACGCATCAGCGGCAGCCATCTACGGCTCTCGTGCCGCCAACGGCGTCATCGTCATCGAAAGCAAGAATCCGGAAGCCGGCAAATTGCAAATCAGCTACACGTTCAACGGCAGTCTGCAAGTGCCGGACCTGAGTTCCTACAACCTGATGAATGCAGCGGAAGCCTTGGAATTTCAGCGACTGGCAGGCGTTTTCGATGCCTATGAACCGGGCGAGGACGCCGGCAACAAGCTCAATTCCTACAACGTCATCCGGAAAGAAATCATGTCCGGCGTGAACACTTACTGGCTCTCCAAGCCGCTCCAAGTCTCCTTTCAGCACCGCCACTCCCTGTTCATCGAAGGAAGCGTGAAAAAACAAAAAGAGACGGAAGGCACGCTCCGCTATCAAATTAACCTCAGCGGAGGAGGCACCAAAGGCGTCATGAAAGGCTCGGAACGAAACCAAATCAGTGCGGGCACCAAATTATTGTACCAGCATAAAAAGCTGAACATCACCAACGACCTGCATTTCAGCCGGGTGACCAGCCAGGAATCTCCCTACGGCTCTTTCAGCAGCTATACCCAGGCATTACCCTATCACCGGGAAAAAGATGAAAATGGCAAATACTACCGGACACTGAGCCTGCAGAACGTCGCACCGGAAGACATGACGCTCGGCATCAGCGACCAGCAACTATCACCGGTATATGAAGCCAAATACCTCAGCAGTTTCACGACCAATGAAAACCTAGATTTTTACAACAACCTCGGCATCAACTGGGAAGTGGTTTCCGGTCTGAGGCTGAAAGGAAACTTCAAAATCAGCAACGAAACCAGCCGCATGGACGTCTACCAGTCTCCGATGAGTTACAGCTACATCAGAGACAACGACAACACGGTCAACGACCCGGACGTGCTGTTCCAGCGGGGACAATATGCCCTCGGCAACTCCTCCGGACTGACCCTCAGCGGCAATGTGATCGTTTCGTACACCTTGAACATCAACAAGCACCTGTTTCAAGGAATTGTGGGTGGCGAACTGAAACAACAGGACTCCCGGAGTGACTCGTACGTTGCTACCGGATTCATGAATGACGCCCTGTCGCATCTCGCCTACGCCGAGCAATTCAGGCAATACGGCAGACCCTCCGGGACGGAAAACACTGTCCGCAGCGCAGGAGCTTTCTCCAACCTCAACTACGCTTTCGACAACCGCTACCTGATTGACCTGACGGGACGGCTCGACGGTTCTTCCCTGTTCGGACGGAACCAGCGAACCATGCCGTACTGGTCCACCGGTATCCGCTGGAACATCTCCCGGGAGAAGTTCATGGAAGACCGGAACGGAGTGGAAAACCTGGCGATTCGGGCAAGCATCGGAACCATCGGCAACCAGAACTTTACGCTGAATCAGGCGATGAGCCTGTACACCTGGCAGGATGCGACTTACGGTTCGTTCTCGGGTGCTTCCGTGTCCACCCTCGGCAATCCGGATTTGGAATGCCAGAAAACCATCAACCGCAACATCGGCATAGAGTTCAGTCTGCTGAAAGGACGCATCAACCTGGATTTGAATTATTACAACAACCTCACCAAGGGAAACCTGACCGACATTTCCATTGCTCCTTCCATCGGTTTTGCCACCTACAAAACCAACATGGGAGACCTGACCAACAGCGGTATCGACTTCAGCTTGAGCATTACCCCGGTGAGAACCAAGGACTGGATGCTGAGCCTGAACCTGAACGGCACGCACAACACCAACAAAATCAAACGCATCTCGGAATCCCTGAAAAAATACAACGACATGGTCGGAGAAAAAGCGGAGAAAGAGAATGTGAACGTGTTTCTGTTTGAAGAAGGCGAATCCATGAACACCATTTACGCCGTCAGAAGTTTGGGTATAGACCCCGGAACCGGAAAAGAAATGTTCCTGACCAAAAGCGGAGAACGGACTTTCGTATGGAATCCGGACGACCAGATTCCCGTGGGATGCAAAGAGGCCGTGCTGGAAGGCTATTTCGGTTTCAACCTGAAATACAGGGCATGGGATCTGGGCACCAACTTCCACTATTCCACCGGTGCGGACATGTACAACTATACCCTGCACGAAAAAATCGAAGGGGTCAACACCATGAGGAACAACGACCGCCGTGCCCTGACGGAACGCTGGAAAAGTCCGGGAGACGTTGCCCGCTACAAAAGCATCAAAGACACGTCGCCTACCCGCTCCACTTCCCGGTTCGTGCAGAAAGAACACCTGCTCAGCCTGACCTCTTTGCGGTTGAGCTATACGCTGCCCACCGAAAAGTTGAAACAACATTTCATTTCCATGATGAAATTGTCGGCAACCATGAACGACCTGTTTTATGTCTCCACCATCAAACAGGAACGAGGACTGACGTATCCGTTTGCCCGAACCATCAATTTCTCAGCCCAAATTAACTTTTAAATCCGAAACAGATGAAGACCAAAATACATACCCTTGCATTATTCGGCAGCCTCCTGCTCGCCTCCTGCGGCAACTGGCTGGATGTCCTGCCCAAATCGGAAGTCGATGAAACCGAAATGTTCGAGACCGCCAACGGTTACTATTCCTCACTGACGGGCGTTTACATCAATATGGCTTCCGCCGACCTTTACGGCGGCAACCTGACGCTCACCCTGACGGAACCGCTGGGACAGCAATACGAAATCAGCAATAACGAACCGGAACGGGAAAAGTGGAAAAACTTCGATTACACCACGACCACCGCCGAGAAAAATCTGCTGACCGTGTGGAGCCAAATGTACAACACCATTGTCAACTGCAACCTGCTGATTGACCGTCTCCGGGAAGAAGAGCGGCATCTTTTTGAAACTGGAGGAAAGGAAGTCCTGCTGGGCGAAGCCCTCGGTTTGAGAGCCTATATGTATTTCGACTTGATCCGGATGTTCAACGAATCCCCGAGCGTCAACCCGGAATCGCAGAAAGTTCCTTACAAGACCGATTTCGGCTTGAGCATAGGCACCTCTTTCAAAACCCAGGAAATAGTGAACTACCTGCTGGACGACCTGACGGAAGCCCGGGAACTGCTGGAAAGCAATGATCCCCTCGTTTCCGGCAAATCCTACCGGGACAAATACCTGAAGCGCAACCGCCATCAACGCATGAATTACTATGCCGTATGCGGACTGCTGGCTCGGATATACCTCTATATGGGAGATTACCGCAAGGCATACGACAACGCCATCATTGTCATCAACAGCGAGAAATTCCGCTTCATCGAGGCAGATGAAATCATCAAAACCGACCGCTACGGCAATGAACTCAAGGTTGACCGCCTGTTTACGCCGGAATTGCTGTTCGGCTTGTATTCCGAAAGCATCCACAACATTTCCCTGAGCAGATACGAAGGCTTAGGCTATGACATCATCCTGTCCACCAACTGCTACGATGCCGGGGACTTACGGCAGGATGCCTGGTATGCCGACAACTCATTAGGCAAAATCAACCTGATTAAATACAAGCGTTCGTCCAACGCCGAAGACAACGGAATATACGGAGACCCGCTGGCACCCATGCTAAAACTCGGCGAAATGTACCTGATTGCCAGCGAAGCCGTCCTAAACGACCCGTCGATAAACGACGATGCCCGGAACATCTTAAACACGTTCAAGCAACACCGGAAAACGGCGGAAATGACTCCCGGAGCAACAGACACGGAAATCGCCAACGAAATCACCCGCGAATACATCTGCGAATTTCGAGGGGAAGGGCAATTGTTCTGGTACTACAAACGCACCAACCAAAGCCGTATCGACAACGGCAACTACCGGGGCT
>CAYNXE010000187.1:3531-4882 GCA_964400995.1 uncultured Odoribacter sp. | reverse complement strand
GGCTGGTACGAAACAGGGGCTTGCCGGGAAGTGATTATCCGGAACAACCGGTTTGTAAACGCTTTGACCAATCAGTTTCAGTTTACCAATGCCGTCATCTCCATTTACCCGGAAATACCGGACCTTGCCGGTCAGCAGAAGTTCTTTCACGGAGGTGAAGGTACTCCGAAGATAATCATCGAAGACAACGAGTTTGAAACCTTCGACGAACCCATATTGTACGCCAAATCCGTCCAAGGGCTGGTATTCAGGAACAATACCATCAAGCATAACCGGGATTTTCCGGCATTTCACTGGAACAAACACCCCTTTTTCTTTGAAAAGGTCTCCAACGTATTCATACAGAAAAATGTTTTTGATCGGTCTTTTCAAGCGGAACGGGACATTCGCCTGAATATGACCTCCGAAAATGAAATATACGCAGAGTAAGATGAAAAAAGCCATAGTACTGCTATCCGGCGGTCTGGATTCCACCACCGCCTTGTATCTGGCAAAAAGCCAAGGATTTGACGAAATATATGCCCTGACTTTCTTGTACGGACAGAAACACGACAAGGAACTGAAAAGCGCGATAGCCGTCGGCAAGACCGCCGGAGTCAAGGAACACAAAATCGTCAACTTGATGCTCAACCAATGGAGCGGTTGCGCGTTGACAGACCCCGAAGTCGAAGTTGAAGACGGCGACATTGACCGGCAGGACATTCCGGCAACCTACGTCCCGGCACGGAACATGGTGTTCCTCTCCGTGGCGGCATCCTGGGCGGATGCGTTGGAAATCACGGATATTTTCATCGGGGTCAGCGAAGTGGACTATTCCGGCTACATCGACTGCCGGGAAGCGTTCATCCGGGCCATGGAAAACGCCATCAACCAAGGAACCGTCCTTGGCGTCGAAAAACACCGGCACATCACCATTCACGCTCCCTTTATGCACATGACCAAAGCCGAAGAAGTGCAACTCGGCATCCGGCTGGGCGTGGATTACGGGCAGACCTGGACCTGCTACCGGGGAGACGACAAACCGTGCGGCACCTGCGACAGTTGCCTGCTCCGGGCAAAAGCCTTTGCCGAAGCCGGCATTGAAGACCCTTTGACCCAATCCTGATGCAAAAGATTGAATGATGATTATCCGTAAGCTATTTAAATTTGAAGGAGCGCACATTGTGCGCAATTGCACCTCCCAGCGTTGCCGGGAGAATATACACGGCCATTCCTATCAGGTGGAAGTCTTCATTACTTCCGACCGGTTGGACAATGGCTATATGATTATGGATTTCTGCCGACTGGAACAGGTGAAGGAATTCATTGAAAGTTTCGACCACTCCTATACCCTCTGGAACGAAGAGCCCGA
>CAYNXE010000187.1:0-3431 GCA_964400995.1 uncultured Odoribacter sp. | reverse complement strand
TGGCAAAAGACGGCATATTTCCGATAACCGTGGACCGGCAAGGCAGACCGCTCCCCGAACAGCCGGCTTCCCGCCTGGACATTCCGGGCACGATACAAGGAGAAGGAAAGTTGAACGGCATACCCTCCCTATTCATCCGATTGGCAGGTTGTAATCTGCATTGCGGCTGGAAAACGGATGACGGGCATTTTTCGCCCTGTGACACGGCATACGCCGCTTACGATGTTCAGGGAGCGTATGATATGGAAGTGGAAGACATTTGCCAAACCGTTGTCCGGAATAGCGGAAACCTCCGGCACCTGGTCATTACCGGAGGCGAACCCCTACTTCAAAACAAGGAATTGAAAGTATTGTGTTCCAGATTGAAAGAGGAAGGTAATTTCCACATTACTTTGGAAACCAACGCCACGATATACGACGAAGAAGTTGCCGAACACCTTGATTTTTTCAGTCTGTCCCCCAAATTAAACAGTTCACATCCCGGACAGCACAAGATTTCCGTTTATCCCGACCGCATCCAGTCGTTCATCACCCACGCCAGAAAATACCGGAAAGACTTTCAATTGAAATTTGTCTATGCCAAGGAATCGGACATCCCGGAAATAAAGGAATTGCTTGCCCGCCTGAAAGACTGGCAACAGGAAGACATCCTGCTGATGCCTTTGGGAACAAACGCGGAAATGTTGCGAACGAATACGCACCGCACATTGGAGCATTGCATTCGGAACGGTTGGCGGTTCTGCGAAAGATTGCACATCTCCGTTTTCGGGGATAAACCGGGCGTATAGCGTCAGGTATTCACTCCCAACACCGTCGGGGACTTGTAAACGATTTTTTTCTCTTCCAGAAGGTACCGGATGCGCCCGATGACCCATTCCCGCTCCTCTTCCACCAGATGAACCAGTTCCTTCACTTCCCGGTCCGACTGCCCCAGAAAAGCAAGTATCTTTTCATCCGTTTTCTGCTTGTCCGAAGCCGACGCCCCTTTCTTCTTCCTGGCGATGCAATAATCGCACACCCCGCAAGGTTGGTCCTCCTTTTGCCCGAAATACGCCATTAGATACAACTGCCGGCAAACCTCCTCCGCTTCGATGTATCCTGCCATTTTTTCGATCTTCCGGGCATACGCTTCTTTCCGGTCCTTATAGGCGTTCCGGTCCAGATACAGATAAGAGGCGGGCACACGGGGCTGGTGAAACACGATATAGGGACGGTCGTTCCCCGGTACATAACGGATGATGTGCCGTTTCGCCAATCCCAACAGAGCGTGATAAACCTGCTCCCTGTCCGTATCCAGACGCTCCGCCAGATACTTTTCGTCCACGTAGGCATATTGCACGAACACCCCGGCACAATTCCGGAGAATAAATTCAACTAGGCGTTCCGTCAGGTCATCCCCCAATTCAATCTTGGACAATTGGTCCCTATTCACGACAAACACGATTCTCGAACGGGCATGCACATCGGTCGTGCATTCCAGATAGCCGGCGACCTGCAAGACTTCGATGGCCGAAAAAGCCCGGGCATATTCCAATTTGAAAGTCTTGACAAAAGCATCCGAATCGAACTCAAAAGCAAATCCGGCTCCGCTTCCTTCTTCCAATCCGAAAAAATTCCCCAGACACTGGTAAACCTCCCGAATGTATTTTACTTCCGGAAAACTTTGGGTAATCCTTTTCTTCAAGGCAGTCAAAGTCGCTTCGTTATACAACAGCACGGCATACGCCCGCTTCCCGTCCCGTCCGGCGCGTCCGGCTTCCTGGAAATAAGCCTCTGGACTGTCGGGAATATCGAAATGCACAACAATCCGCACATCCGGTTTGTCGATGCCCATCCCGAACGCATTGGTCGCCACGATGACCGGAGTGTTCCCCGTCTTCCACTCCTCCTGCTTTTTCTCCCGTTGCGAAGCGGTCAGTCCGGCATGGTAAAAATCCGCTCCTATACCCTTGGATACCAAGAACTTCGCCAATTCCTCCGTTGTCCCTCTTTTCCGGACATAAACAATGGCACTGGCTTGCAAGTTGGACAAGATATGCAACAACTCCCCCAGTTTGTCATTCGCTTTCCGGACGACATAGGAGATGTTTTCCCGGCGAAAACTCTTGGAAAGCACATGCCGGGCAGAAAACCGGAGTTTCTCCTGAATATCCTCCGCCACCTGGGGTGTCGCCGTCGCGGTCAGAGCCAGCACGGGAGCTTCCGGAAAGAAAGAACGCACCTCGGCAATCTGCAGGTAAGACGGCCGAAAATCATATCCCCACTGCGATATGCAATGAGCTTCATCGACAGCCAGCAGGGAGACGGACATCCGTTTCAACCGCTCCCGGAAAGCCCTCGAAGCCAACCGCTCCGGAGAAACGTACAAGAATTTCACCCTGCCGCCAATGGTCTTGTTTATGGCTGTCTCCACGGCATCGCTGCTCATTCCGGTATATATGGCTTCCGCCGCTATGTCCCTTTTCTTCAGTTCGTCCACCTGGTCTCTCATCAAAGCAATCAAAGGGGTAACCACCAGGCACACGCCCTCCAGCACCAGTCCGGGCACCTGATAGGTAATGGACTTTCCTCCCCCCGTCGGCATCAAGGCAAGCGTATCCTTCCCGTCCAGAACCGACCGGATGATTTCCTCCTGCAAGGGACGGAAGCCGTCATAACCCCAATATTGTTTTAAAACACCAAGAATTTCCATAGGACCACCTTCAACTCTATGCAAAGATACAAACGAATTGAAATTTGAAAGTTGAAATTTGAAAATTATTTACTACTTTCGCCCGTGTGTAACAGAATATATCCAAAATGAGACTTACAATCCTAACTGTCATAGCCATCGTGCTCATGTCGTGCCAGCAGAAAGCGTCCCAGCAGAATCCAGTGGCACAAGTTTTTGAAAGCGTGCTTTATCAATCCGACATCACCCCGTTCATCCCCAAGGGAACTGCCTCGGAAGATAGTCTGTTAATGGTGCAGAACTACATCCGGAACTGGGTTACCCAGAAACTGTTGCTGAACAAGGCCATCGAAAACCTGTCCGGCGAAAAGGAACATATCCGGAAACTGGTGGAAGACTACCGGGAATCGCTGACCATCCACCAATACAAGCAAAAACTAATCGCACAACGGTTGGTGGACGACATCAGCGATGCGGAAATCCAAAAATACTATGACGAACACGAAAAAAATTTCGTGTTGGCGACTCCCATCGTGAAAGCCGTATTCTTCATCCTTCCCAAAAACATACCCAACCTGAAGGAAGTGAGGCAATGGTTCAACTCCGACAAGGCGACCGACCAGGAAAGTCTGGAAGACTATTGCCTGACCCACGCCCGTAAATTCGACAAATTTTACAACCAATGGACCGAAGCCAAGTTTTTGCTGAATTTAATGCCCGGCAACTACAAAAGCATGAACGATGCCATCCTGGCTAAGAA
>CAYNXE010000186.1:0-4945 GCA_964400995.1 uncultured Odoribacter sp. | reverse complement strand
TATGATTCCGGAAAAAAATGCGATTGTCATTCGCCTGGGACATAAGCGGAGTGACGAGTATCTGCGGGAAAAGACCGTCGATATGGACGAATACCTGAATATCGCTTTTCGTATATTGCAATAACGGCAACGGATAAGAAAAGAATGCCTTCCCTGAATGGTGAGGGAAGGCGTGGGGCTCATAGATGTGAAGTTAGAGTATTGTGCATTATGGCCCGTTGGGGTTTTTGTAAATTGAATGGTATTCTATTTTACAGAAAAAAGAGTGCCAGAAATGAAGGGACGGGGTGTGCGGAAGTGCAAATTGTTTGTTTCCAGTGTTTTATTAGAAATTTTGGGCATTCGCATGAAAGTGCGGAATTGGGGAATGTGTGGATTTTCATCTCTCCGGAGTGTGGAAATTTTCCCCGATACGGGGGATGGCTGTCATTATTTTTTCATAAATTTGCAAGAAAGGGCATATTTTTTGTTCCGGTTGATGGTTGAACTTTTGAAAAGATAAGATATGGCAGAAACAGAAAGAAAAAAAGAGATATTTTATGTGCTGGGGATGAGTTGCGCGGGATGTGCGGCGAACGTGCAGGAAACGTTGTCGGAGCGTGCCGGAGTGCATCGGGCGGAAGTGAACTTTGCGGCGTCCACGGTCATGGTGGATTATGACGCTTCGGAGGTGTCGCCGGCGGATTTGCAGAAAATGGTGCGGGATGCCGGTTACGATTTGGTGCTGGAAGAGGAGGGAGAAGAGAACCGCGCGGAAGATTTGCAGCGGGAAGAGTACCGGAAACTGAAACGCAGAACCATTGGGGCGATTGTACTGGCATTTCCGGTTTTCGTCATCGGCATGTTTTTCATGCACGCGCCTTATGCGGACTGGATTATGCTGGGACTGACCCTTCCGGTTCTGCTGATTTTCGGGCGAATCTTTTTTGTCAACGCCTGGCGTCAGTTGAAGCACGGGCGTGCTAATATGGATACGCTGGTAGCGGTGAGCACGGGCGTGGCATTCCTGTTCAGCCTGTTCAACACCGTCTGGCCGGAGTATTGGACGCACCGGGGAATAGAGGTGCACGTGTATTATGAGGCGGTGGCGGTGATTATCGCGTTGATTCTGTTGGGGCGATTGCTGGAGGGGAGAGCCAAGGCGAATACGACAACGGCTATCCGAAAACTGATTGGGTTGCAGCCCAAGACCGTCGTCCGGATATTGGAGGACGGCACGGAACAGAAAGTGCCGGTCAAGGCGGTGCAGTCCGGAGACGTTTTGCTGGTGAAACCGGGTGACAAGATTCCGGTTGACGGTACGGTGAGCGATGGCGTGTCCTTCGTGGACGAGAGCATGATAACGGGCGAACCCATACCCGTGGAGAAAAGTGCCGGAACCCGGGTGTTTGCCGGGACCATCAATCAAAAAGGAAGTTTCCGCTTCGTGGCAGAGAAGGTGGGGAGCGATACGGTGCTGGCCCAAATCATCAAAATGGTACAGGAAGCACAGGGAAGCAAGGCTCCGGTTCAGCAACTGGTGGATAAGATTGCCGGCATTTTTGTGCCTGTCGTCATATCCGTTGCCGTGCTTACTTTTGCGATATGGATGCTGGTCGGAGGGGAATTGGCTTTTACGCATGCCCTGCTGACTTCCGTGGCAGTGCTGGTCATTGCCTGTCCCTGTGCCTTGGGGTTGGCGACACCTACCGCTATTATGGTCGGCATTGGCAAAGGAGCCGAGAACAACATCCTGATTCGGGATGCGGAAAGCCTGGAGCATTTGTGCAAGGTAACCGCCATCGTGTTGGATAAAACCGGCACGATTACGGAGGGTAAACCCGAAGTGACCGATATTTTTTGGAATCCGCAAATAGAGACTGATCGGTATGTGCCCGTTTTGGCCTACCTGGAAAGCCAGTCGGAGCATCCTCTGGCGGATGCAGTTGTCGCCCGTTTGAGCCGGGCAGGGGAAGCGGTGACGTTGAAAGGTGAGTTTGAGAGCGTGACGGGGCAGGGCATCCGCGGTGTTGTCGAGGGAGAACAGTATTACGTAGGCAACCGCCGTTTGTTGCAGGCGCATCACATTCCGGAATCCCCGGAACAGCAGCGTCTGGCGGAAACGTGTAGCAGGGAGGGCAAAACCGTTGTCTATTTTGCCGACAGCACGCAGATACTGGCATTAATCGTGATTGCCGACAAGGTGAAGGCGGGTTCGGTGGAGGCTATCCGGCAGTTGCAGGAAAAAGGCTTGAACGTTTATATGCTTACCGGTGACAATGCCGTCACGGCGGGAACGGTAGCCGCCGGAATCGGACTGAAAAATTATAAGGCGGAGATGATGCCTTCCGATAAATCCGATTTCATCAAGGAATTGCAGGGGAAAGGCGAGATTGTGGCAATGGTCGGTGACGGCATCAATGATTCGCAGGCATTGGCGCAGGCGGATGTCAGCATCGCCATGGGAAAAGGGTCTGACATTGCGATAGATGTGGCGAAGATTACCCTGATTACCTCCGATTTGCAGGCGATTCCCAAGGCTTGGAACCTTTCCCGGCAAACCGTGCAGGCCATCCGTCAGAACCTGTTTTGGGCCTTTATCTACAACGTCATCGGAATACCATTGGCTGCCGGTATCCTTTATCCTTGTTGCGGCTTTTTGTTGAATCCGATGGTTGCGGCGGCAGCCATGGCGTTCAGTTCTGTTTCCGTGGTCACCAACAGTTTGCGGATAAAAGCCAAAAAGATTTGACCGGATGTGTAACCATTCTGTTTTTTGAGCGTTTGTAATGTTGTATCGATAATCAAAAAGTGAGATGAAAACTTTTAAATTAAAGACGAGTTTGAAGTGCAACAATTGCGTTGCCAAAGTTAGCGAACAATTGGATTCGGCTGCTGAAATAGAAAACTGGAGCGTGGATTTGAAAAGTCCGGAGCGGATAATGACTGTTGAGGGCAATGATGACGAAGCGGTCTGCCGGGTGAAAAAGATATTGTCGGATGCCGGTTTTACTGCCGAAATCTGTCAATAGTAAGCGGCATCACACCAAACCTCAAATCCTCCTCCCATCTCCTAACTTTATAAACTTTATAAACTTTATAACTTTACGAACTTTATAAACTTTATAAATTCAAACACTGATGAAAGCCAAGCGGGACATGGAAGAAATCACGGCCGGTTGCGGTTGTGGCGAAGTTGAAAAAATGGGGAAGAGCCAGCGGATGCGGGACGATAAAACGACCGAGAACGACATTGTCGGAGCTTCCCATTATGAGAGAGCGGAGAGCGACCAGTCAAAGGGCATATTCGCCCAGCAGACGGAGGCTTACAATAAAACGGTGGAACAGGTTTTGGGAAATGGTGATTCTTGAGCAGTCATTTTCCGTTAATCACGGATGAGGGTTGCGGCATGCGCCGGGTATCTGATCCGCTTTGCCGTTTCCCATGCTGTCGGCTATGCTCATGCTTCCAGGCAACGACTTGGGAGCATGGGCATATTTGTTTGCGGTAAGGGAGTGGTGGAAAGTGCGTTTTTCCGTTGGCATGGAAAAAATTTCGGGATTCCGGGAAAATTGCGTACATTCGTCATGCGTAAAAAATAGATTATGGTTCGAAGCCCTCATGTATTAGAGACGGAGCCCATCGGGAAATTGCTGGTGCAATACTCGATACCTGCCATTGTCGCCATGACGGTGACTTCCGTGTATAATGTCATTGACAGTGCTTTTATTGGGCACGGCGTGGGGCCTTTGGCGATTTCCGGACTGGCGTTGACTTTTCCGTTGATGAATCTGATTGTGGCTTTCTGCACTTTAATCGGTGTGGGAGGGGCGGCGGTCAGCTCCATCTATCTGGGGAAAAAAGATGACCGGAAAGCCACGGAGGTCCTTCATCATGTTTTGATGTTGAGCTTGATTGCCGGGTGCTGTTTCGGAGGGCTGACTTGGTATTTCCTGGATGAGATATTGCTGTTTTTCGGGGCGAGCGATGATACCTTGCCTTATGCGCGCAGTTTTATGCAAGTACTGGTATTGGCAAATCCGATTTCTTTTCTTTTCATCAGTCTGAACAACGTCATGCGGGCGACGGGCTATCCCCGGAAAGCCATGCTGTCTTCCTTGCTGACGGTCGGGGTGAATGTGATGCTGGCACCCATTTTCATCTTTTATTTGCATTGGGGTATCCGGGGAGCCGCCTTGGCGACGGTGATTGCCCAGGTGTGCGGTCTGATATGGGTTTTGTGCCATTTCTTGAAGGCTTCCAGTTACATCCGTTTTCAGAGAGGCTATTGCAAGTGGCGGGGACGCATCGTTGCCAGTATCTTGTCAATCGGAATGGCTCCCTTCTTGCTGCATGTGTGTGCCAGCGTTATCGTGGTCATTCTGAATCATAGCTTCAAGATTTATGGTGGTGATTTAGCCATCGGAGCTTACGGGATAGTCAATCGGGTAGCGACATTGTTCGTTATGGCGGTCATCGGCTTGACGCAGGGTATGCAGCCGATTGTGGGATACAATTTCGGAGCCCGCCGTTTCGACCGGGTACGGCAGGCGTTGAAGCGGGTGATTGGGGTAGCCGTTGCCGTGATGAGTGCGGGCTGGCTCATGAGCCAGTTGTTTCCCGGGCGCATTGTCGCCTTGTTCTCGGATGATTCTGGATTGAACGGACTGGCGGAAGTGGGATTGCGGATTACGATTTTAGCCTTTCCGATGGTGGGGGCTCAAATTGTGATTACCAACTTTTTTCAGTCTGTCGGCAAGGCGAAGATTTCCATACTGCTGTCTTTGGCGCGCCAATTGCTGTTCCTGATCCCTTTGCTTTATATATTGCCCCATATCGGCGGCTTGGAAGTCTATGGTGTCTGGGGCAGCATACCGGTTTCGGATACCCTGGCGTTTATTTCCGCCGTACTTACATTGCGCTGGTATCTCCAAAAAGTGAAACGCTCGGAACTGCCGGGCTGAA
>CAYNXE010000185.1:1988-4949 GCA_964400995.1 uncultured Odoribacter sp. | reverse complement strand
TGCTCCTTCCGGTAACGCGCGATAAAAGGAATCGTCGCCCCGTCGTCCAACAAAGTCAGCAAATTCCGGACGGACGAAACGCTTTCGCCATATTTCTTCCCGATAAATTCAACCGGATCAATATAATACTCCATATAAAAAATTTAGCTACCTCCGTACAAAAGTAGCTAAATTTCATCAAAATCCTAAACACAAACACCTGCATTCACAGCAGGTTTATCTTTCTCATTTGGGCTGTTTGCCGATATAAGCCAGAATGCCTCCATCGACATAAAGCACATGCCCGTTCACGAAATCGGAAGCCGAAGATGCCAAAAATATAGCAGGTCCCATCAAATCCTCCGGAGTACCCCAACGGGCAGCCGGCGTTTTGGCAATAATGAACGAATCGAACGGATGACGGGAACCGTCAGGTTGAGGCTCGCGCAAAGGAGCCGTCTGCGGCGTCGCAATGTAACCGGGACCGATGCCGTTGCACTGAATGTTGTACTCCCCGTACTCGGAAGCGATGTTCCGGGTCAGCATCTTCAACCCGCCTTTGGCAGCGGCATAAGCGGAAACGGTTTCACGTCCCAGCTCGCTCATCATCGAACAGATGTTGATAATCTTCCCGTGTCCTTTTTTTATCATGCCCGGAATGACCGCCTTGGATACGATAAACGGCGCATTCAAATCCACGTCTATCACCTGGCGAAATTCCGCCGCACTCATCTCGGTCATCGGGATACGCTTGATAATACCGGCATTGTTCACCAAGATATCGACAACTCCCACCTCTTTCTCGATTCTGGCAACCAAGGCATTTACCTGCTCCTCGCTCGTCACGTCGCACACATAACCGCGCGCCCGGATACCCTCCGCCTCGTAAGCCGCCAGTCCCTTGTCCACCAACTCCTGATTAATATCGTTAAACACGATGGTCGCCCCGGCATGAGCAAACCCCTTGGCTATCGCAAAACCGATACCGTAGGACGCCCCGGTAACCCACGCAATTTTTCCTTCCAACGAAAAATTTACCATACTCTGACTTTTTATATAAAACCTTTCATTCACATTCGATGCACAATCGATAGCGCAAAAATAATAAATGTCTCCTAAATTGCAAAAAAGAATGAGGGGAAGAAGTGATTATTGATAGAATGAAGTGGCAAGCATATTAACGGGGAACATGAACAAATTCATGCAAACGATTTCCGGTGAAATCCTTGCAAATTTGGAGGATTCTAACGAAATTTGTCATAAAGTTGTGCACAAGCGGGACATTAGCGATTAAAATTTTGGTTACCAGTTATTTATTGGGATTTATTCATTATTTGTATTTTTGTACAACTTTTTCATCTATATATTATTAGAATCTTTATTTAACCGATGAGCATATACTATAGAGATGATTGCAGATGATATTTTACTTTTAAAACTGATACAATCAAAAAATGAACCTGCCTTTAAGTATTTGTTCGATACTTATTTCGTGCCGTTATGTCGGTATGTAAATTTGTATTTGGACAGTACCCAAGAAAGAGAAGAGCTGGTGCTCGACATCTTTATGTATCTATGGGAACATGCCGATCGAATCAAGCTGTCTTTATCATTGAAAGCTTATTTGTTTCAAGCGGCCCACAATCGATGCTTGAACCTTTTACGTGACAGAAAATCAACTCTTTCATTGGATGCAGCCGGAGATGTAATGAGTGACGAAGCGACTTCATTGCTTGAAATGGAAGAACTGAATCAATTAATTCAAGAGGCGGTTTGTGCATTGCCGGATAAATGCCGTGAAATTTTCCGCTCAAGTCGTGAGAAGAACATGACCAACCAGGAAATTGCCAATGAAATGAATATCTCTGTAAAAACGGTTGAGGCTCAGATAACCAAGGCGCTCAAACGTATCAAGAATTTTCTGGATGATCAATATGCTTATCTTTTCTAAAATGGCGAATATAAAAAGGAGCTATTCCTTATTCAGCAAATAGCTCCTTCTTTCTATCCTTGTTTCATTTTATTATTCCCAACCAGGATTTTGCGGGAATTCAGCCCCAGTATTAGAGTCTATCACATTTTGCGGAATAGGCCACAACAAATGTTTGTCCTCCATCTGTGCACGTGGATTGTACTTTAAGGTACGTTCTTTCAATTTACCCAAACGGATCAGAGTAAAGCGACGCAATTCTTCCCCCACCATTTCACGAATACGTTCATCAAGCAAGAAATCAATAGTCGCCTGCTCTGCGGTGATTGCTTTTGCATGGGCGCGTTCACGAACGACATTGATTGCCTCAGCCGCACCGGACTGATTGTCTTGTCGTAATCTGGCTTCGGCAAGCAACAAATAAGTCTCAGCCAAACGGAACTTTACCCGATCTTTGGTATTCCCACCATAAGCCTCATCCCCTCCTTTTTCTATTGCTCCATAAAAGAATTTGGTAATGGCAGGACATAACTGACCCGCATCCCATAATGTATCTGTTATTTCAACCTTTTGTCTATATTTTTTAGATTCGGGATCATTACAATACCAGTTCCTCTTGATGTTATATTCTGAATTGCGGATATCTCCCTGATCGTAGAAATCTTTATTCTCTATCCACCAAGGGAGCGGAACCAACTGTGCCAAACCACGCCCCCCTAAAGAATCCGCAATGACGAAACCATCCAACTGCCAATATTTGGGTACCCACGTACGTGTGAGCCAGTCTTCATATTCTCCACCGCCACCAATCGCATTGTATTCCAATTGCATTGCCCAGATACTTTCCAAGTTCCCTGAAGTGCGGTTCTGATTATTTTCTTTGAACATATCGGAAAAGACATCTCCCGCCTGTTCCAGAGCTTTCCCGAAACGCTCTTTCATTAAAGAGAATTTTCCAGAATTGATAATGTCCAAAGCGGCTTTTTCTGCTTTATCGGGCATACCTGCCATTAGATAGACCTCACACAGCATGTGTTCCGCCGCCCATTTGG
>CAYNXE010000185.1:0-1978 GCA_964400995.1 uncultured Odoribacter sp. | reverse complement strand
CGCCCCACCATAACCTTATCGGGATCTTCCGGCAGATTTTCGACAGCAAACTCCAAATCTTCGATCACCTTATTCAAAACCTCCGCTTTCGGGGTACGAGTAAAATCTACACGGAATTTACTTTCCACTTTGTCAACGTAAGGCACATCTCCAAACATGTAAACCAGATAACGGTAAGCGTATGCTCTAAAAAAACGTGCCTCTGCCTGAAAACCTATTTTATCGGTCGGGCGATCCCACTTGATATTTTTTTCTGAATATTCCAGAATCTGATTCGCATTTGCAATCAGCCCGTATCCAAACCTCCAGTAAGTATTGAAGAAGGAAGTCAAAGGAGTATAAGACAGATTATCGAAATGTTGCAAACCGCCATCGTTATGACCTGTCACAGCGACGTCAGTTCCTATTTGGAAAATTTCGTAAGGAGTTGCTGCACCATGTGTAAAAGCATTATCAGACCCATTCCATGTATTCCATTCCGAACGGGCGTATTCATAAAGCCCCGTGACACCCACTTCGAAGCCGTGCGTACTGGTATAAGTGTTATTGGGTGCCAACGCGCTTTTAAGCTCTTCATCTAAAAAATCCGAACAACTGGCAAACATCAGGACGGATATGGTTATTGATAATATTTTTTTCATATCTGATTTGTTTTAGAAGGTTATATTTAAGCCAAACATGTAAGAACGGTTCGTCGGATAGCTGAGATACATATCGTCCGCATCCAAGTTGGTGGTATTGTCAACATTGCTAAATGAATAAAGATTGTTGACGCTTACATTGACATTGATAGCCGAAATTCCTGAATTCTTTAACCATGCCTTTTTGAAATCATAGCCCAGAGTAATGTTTTTCACCTGTACATAGTTTACTTTTTTATACCAGGTGTGTTTGTCATAAGGACTGTAAACTAAAGAGGTAAGCTCATTGGACGGATTTTCAGGAGTCCAGTAATGCATGCCACTTAAATAGTTATAGGTAATTCCCCAGCGTTCCAGATTCAAATCTTTACGTTCCTTCTCCATCCCAAAAACTCCGTCGAGCAGGAAAGACAAAGAAAAATTCTTGTAACTGAATTGATTTCCCATGGACAACAGGAAACTGGGCAGTTTGGAACCGATGACTTTTTTATCCTTTGAATTGATTATGCCATCTCCATTCACATCTTCCAACATGGCAGAACCCGGTTGGGCTCCAGATTGTATCTCTTTGCCTTCTTTATTGAAAAACTTCTTTGCGGTTGCATCCCAACGAGGGTCATTTGCCTGCCATACGCCGACTACATTATAGTCATAATGAACGCGAAGCGGTTTGCCGATAAACCATTTATTGGTGATATCATCTTCCCCGTCACCACGCAATTCAATGATTTCATCACGATTCAGGGAAAAATTCACATTGGTATTCCAACGGAAATGTTTATTCTCAATATTTACTGAACTCAAGCTGATTTCCACACCTTTGTTGCGTGTCTTGCCTACGTTATCCATAATGCTGTTGAAACCATTCATAACCGGAACCGTACGGCTCATCAACAAATCAGAAGTATTTGCCACATATACGTCAATATTACCGGAAAGACGGTTGTTGAAAAAACCAAAATCCACACCAAAGTTGAAAGTACGGGTGGTCTCCCATTTTAGATTAGGGTTGCCAACGCCACTGAAAGTAAGGTAAGTGCCATTAACCGTTGTGCCGTCATCCCCCCAAATATATTTGACAATGCTCAAACGGTCCAGCGTTTGATAGGGATTAATGGCCTGATTACCGTTACTACCGTATGAAAGGCGGATTTTCAACATATCCAGCCAAGCCTCCCTGACTTTTTCCATAAATGATTCCGAAGACAGATTCCACGCTATCGCCGCTGAAGGGAAGAAAGCATATTTATTATTTTTACCAAAAGCAGAATAACCATCCGTACGCCCGGTCAAGGTCAATAAATAACGGTTGTCATATCCGTAATTCACACGGAGCA
>CAYNXE010000184.1:3891-4974 GCA_964400995.1 uncultured Odoribacter sp. | reverse complement strand
CAGAGATGCACTTTCCCTGTTAGTGATTGATTTTGTGATTTTTAGTTGTCTCATACTATCTATTTATACCACCGCAAACATTTGCGCAAAGGTACACTTTTTTATTCATTCGGCAATTTGTTGATTTCAACAATCTGCGACATTAACATTTTTTAATTTAGCAACGAAAAGGCGAAATATTCGACCCTGCCACGGGGACTGACCGCAGTCACGAAAACACCGTCGCTTCCGGCGGACTTGACGGCCCTTTCCAAATCTTCACGATTGTATATCACCGTATTGTTTATTTTGACAATGACATACCCTGCCGACAAACCTGCCGATTTCAATTTGCCGTTCTTCAATTCCTGAATCTTCACACCCTTGTCCACGCGATAACGGTAGCGGTCCTCTTCCGTCAACGGCACCACCTGGGCGCCCAGGATGCCGGAATCCGTATCCACGGAAACATCCCCGAACGTATTTTGCAAGATGACGTCAAACACTTTTTCCTGCCCGTTCCGGCTCAACGTGACCTGAATCGTATTGCCCGGGGTGTATTGCCCCAACTGCTCCGTCAACTGCGGCACCGTCAACACTTCATATCCGTTGATTTTCTGGATGACATCCTTTTCCCGAATGCCCGCCTTGTCGGCAGCCCCTCCTTTTATCACCTCGCCGACATAAATGCCGGAAGATTCCTTCAAGCCCATCCTTGCCGCTTCCGCCGGCGTCAATTCACCCATACGGATGCCCAGTACCGCCCGCTGCACCTTTCCGTATTCTTTCAGGTCGCTCACCACTTTGCGCGCCACATTGACCGGAACGGCGAAGGAATAACCGGAATAACTGCCCGTAGGCGACTGTATGGCGGTATTGATGCCGATCAACTCTCCTTTCGCATTCACCAGGGCACCCCCGCTATTCCCGGGATTCACGGCGGCATCGGTCTGCAAAAAGGACTCCAAGCTCATCTGTCCGCCCAAGCCCCGAGCTTTCGCACTGATGATGCCGGCAGTAACCGTCGAAGTCAGGTTGTACGGGTTTCCTACCGCCAGCACCCATTCGCCCAACACCACATCGTCCGAATTACCGTAACAGACC
>CAYNXE010000184.1:0-3881 GCA_964400995.1 uncultured Odoribacter sp. | reverse complement strand
GTCGGTATCGGGGTCCGTACCGATCAGCTTCGCTTCAAATTTCCGCTTGTCATTCAGCGTCACCATCACCTTGTCGCTCTTCTCGACCACGTGATTGTTCGTAATGATATAGCCGTCCGAGGTGATAATCACTCCCGAACCGATGCCCATATCGATAGGCTCTTCACGAACCTGTGCCCGGCTTCCGCCAAACCAGAAGTCGAGCGGAGAACCGTAATACACTTTTCCGATTTGCACCGGAGTGACATTCACCACGGCAGGCACTGCCTTTCTGGCAGCCTCCCGCAAATCCACGCTCCCAGCACCACCCGTGACTCCGGCATCCTGCACCTGATGCACCACGTTCCGGGTGATTCCGGGTCCGACAATCTCGTGATGCCATTCCGGCACCCCCTTTTCCTGTTTCCATTCTCCGGCGATAAACACAGCCACCAAGCCACCTGCTAATCCCAGCACCAACGGCAAAATAATCTTTGTTGCTTTCATATCTGTTCGGATTAAATTGTTACTTCATCAAATTCAATTTCTCGTTTACAATACTAACAATATATTTGCCAAGTGATTATTAATAAATTCTTAATTAGCAAAGGTTAACATCACATTATGAATATTAAACCTCCCGCCGGCAAAGGCGTCCCCACGTCCCTGTCGCCGGCAATGATTATACGACTGATGCCGGCAGAGGGTTAAGCCGGCAAGCCCAAGCGCACACGACAACCCTCCCGGCAGAACGCACCGGAAGCCGTCACATACAAATGCACGAAGCATCAGCAAAACAAAGGTTGCCACATCGGCGGTCTGCCGACAGAAATCCGTCCGAAAAGAAACAAGGAATCAGGCTTCCGCCTTCTTGAAGGTCGCCACGACCTCCCCTTTGGACAAAAAGGAAAGCACGTCATCTTTCAACCTGAAACTGTCCACCTTCTCCAGCATCTCAAAAAATTCGGTTTCTTTCTGCAAATCAGGACAAGTCATACGCGTCGCCCCCACCGGAGAAAATTTCAGTTTCAAATCGTCCAACTCGAATTGACCGAAAAAACGGTTGCAGGCGGCACGCCCGTTCACTCTTTTCTCCGCAATGTCAAACTGGATGAACATATCATCTTTGGATTCCGTCAATTCCACCTTCTCGCCGTTCAGGGTCTTCAGTTCCCACTTCGCATCTTTCAGTTTCGCCGCCTCTCTCGTGGAATTACAAGACCCGATTCCTCCCAAGATGAAAAAAAACAGTATCAAAAATAACTTCATGACTTTTCGATTTCCTTTTTTTTGTGTAATTAAACGCCAATGTTTTCAGCAAATAACGTGCCAATCCATCATTCTACGGAAAAACATTACGATTTCACCTCCTGATAACCGACAAACCGGAAACACATCAAATTATAGTCATACACATAAAAACGTATCTGATACTGGTTCGGCGTCTGGTAAAAACTATTCTGCAAAGTCGCCAAATCGACCTTGCCGTCCGCCGGAACCACCGCATACATATAATCATAATAGCCCTGCTTCACTTCCGCCTGTCCGACATACGCCTTGTTCTTTTCATCGTAAGTCATTTTCAACGCCGGCAACAATTGCCAGCCGGCAAATTTCCCGTACACATACACCTCGGCATCGGGAATGGGACGGGGATACAGGATAGCGAAATGCGCTACCACGTAATCCGCCTCCAGGTTCGGATTCTGCACATTCTCCGCCTCAATCAGATAGTTTCCGTCCCGGTCGGGAAGCGCGACATACCGCTGAGGCACGCTGCCCGGCTGCAAAATGAAATGATAAATCCCATCGGGACCTTTCAGGACATCCTTCACATATTGGGTATAATAGACGAAACTAGAACACTGGAAATTCCGATACGGAGACAAGCCGTCAAACACATTGTTCGTCCCGTCCCCGTACACCAGTTGATTCTGCCGGACAAAAGCAGGCGTAAAATCCCGGCGGCTGTTGGGGTCCTGGTTCTGCGTCACATACACCCGCACATCCTTCACCGGATTGTAAATCGACAGACTGCCGTAAGTCACCGAAAAATTCAACTGCTGCGAAGTGTTCAGTAAGGCGGGATTCGTGGCGTTCACCACCGCCGCCGATATGGCGACTTTATTCTCAAGCACGGAAAAACGCTGGGCGATGACCACGCTGTCCGGCTGATTGTCATTGAAAATCTGCAACAGGTAATTGCCCGAAATCTTGATGCCGATCTCGCTGTTGGGAATCGACAAGGAAAAATGGGTGTACTCCACCTGGGTGTTGTACGAATACTCGTAATTCTCCAGCGGATTGCTGAAAAAACCGCTTAAATAATTAAAAGGACTCAACCCGGACGGTTTCCAATCCGGGTCGCAATGGACAATCTTATAGGTGTAACTGTTCTGCTCCGGACTCAAATCATCGAAAGCAAAAAACAGCTGCTGTCCGCTTCCCAACTCAATGACAGGTTCCGCAAAAGGCCTTCCTGCCGGATAACATTGCACCGTTTTTATCCGACTTTGGGCAGTTGCGGCAAGGGTCAGAAACAGCACACCGCAAACAAAAATCAACTTTTTTTTCATCTCCAATAAATTATCACTCCATTAACGACAAAATTACGTAATTGGTTTGTATATTTGTAGGCTAATTTTAAGAAAAGTATAACATTCTGTTTTCTGCTCCGGCATTTTAGGAAAATCCGAGACGAAAGCAGATACAATTTATTGATTATAAGTACTTAAATTAATAATCACTAACAACATGTCCAAGGTAATCAAATTGAAAAAAGGCCTTGATATCCAATTAAAGGGAGAAGCGGAAAAAGTGGTTCAACCCGCTGGAAAACTGACCAGTTGTGCGTTAAAACCGACAGATTTCCGGGCATTGACTCCGAAATTAATGGTCAAGGCAGGCGACGCAGTGAAAGCCGGGGATGTCTTATTCGTAGACAAGGCGCACCCCGAAATCAAATTCACGACACCGGTAAGCGGAACCATTGAAGCCGTCAACCGGGGAGAACGCCGCAAATTGTTAGAAGTCGTGGTAAAAGCCGATGCTGAAACCCAGTACAAGGATTTCGGCAAAGCGGAAATCAGCGACCTCAATCGGGAGGAAATCATCAACCGTCTTTTAGACAGTGGTGCATGGCCGTTCATCAAACAACGTCCCTACGACATCATCGCCAATCCGATGACCACCCCGAAAGCAATCTTCGTGTCCGCTTTCGACTCCGCCCCGCTGGCACCCGACTACGACCTGGTGCTGCTCGGACAGGAGAAAGACTTGCAGACCGGCTTCGATTGCCTGAAAAAACTTTGCAACAAGGAGGTTAACCTGAACCTCAGGGCAGATACACCTTCCACCTCCGTTTTCACGAAACTGCAAAACGTGGAAATCAACTATTTCAACGGACCCCACCCGTCCGGCAATGCAGGAGTGCAGATTCATCACCTGAATCCCGTCAATAAAGGCGAAGTGGTATGGACCGTTAACGTTCAGGACGTTGCTATCATCGGACGACTGTTCAACAGCGGCCGCTTCGATGCCCGCAAGGTCATTGCCCTGTGCGGCTCCGAAGTCAGCACACCGCAATATTACCACACCGTACTGGGTGCTTCCGTTGCCGAATTGACGGAAGACAAACTGAAGAATGCCGTCGAACAGCGCATCATCTCCGGAAACGTGCTTACCGGAACCAAGGTTGAAAGCAACGGCTAACTGGGCTTCTACGACAACCAGCTGACGGTCATTCCGGAAGGCAACCATTACGAATTTTTGGGCTGGGCGGCACCGGGCTTCAACAAGTTCTCCGCTTCCCGCCTGTTCCCCTCTTTCCTTTGTCCGAAAAAACGCTACACCCTGGACACCAATTATCACGGTGAACGCAGGGCTTTCGAGGTTTCCGGACA
>CAYNXE010000183.1:0-4982 GCA_964400995.1 uncultured Odoribacter sp. | reverse complement strand
ACAAGTCCCTGAAATTGGATTTGCCTCGGGGCATGGTATTGGAGGAGCGTCCCACTGCGGAAAGGAATATGACACTCGGTTCCAAGTTTGTCGGTGACCCGAAATATACGGGAAAAGTGGCGCTGGAACTCTCTAACGGCAGTCTTTTCATTCAATAAGGAAGAGAGTGGGGCTATTCTCCGTTGATTTGCAGATAATATCCTTTATTGTAAAGGTTGGCGATGTTCAGGGCTGGGTCGGTGCTGAGCACTTTCCGCAATTGAGAGATATAGTTCTGGAGTAAAGTGATTTTGCTTTTATTGTCGTTGTGCCAGAGTTGCCGACAGATATCGGTGGCGGCGCGGCATTGCCGGGGCGGGTGGCACAGGAGCGTCAGCACTTCTCCTAATGCGCCGGTCAAGGGAATGATGTTTTGACCGATGCGCAGTGTAAAGCTGTCGGTGCGGAACGTGGTGAGTTCCGAAAGCCGGAGAATGGTCTCTCTCGGAGAATCGTTTGTTTTGCCGGTGGCATGGCGTTGCCATACGGCAGCGATGCGGGCACATATTTCTTCGATATCGGCTTCTTTCCGGATAAAGTCGGCGGTGCCGCTTTTCAGCGATGGAACGCAATATTCGTTGTACGAACTCAGGATGAGCACCGGAATTTCCGCATTTACCTGTCGGATGCGTTCGAATACTTCCAAGCCGTTGAGTCCGGGCATCCGGAAATCCAGTAGTACCAGATCGGGAGAGACACGTCCGAAAGTCTCCCAGGCTTCATCGCCACTGTATGTCGTCACCACCTCGTAACCTTCTTCTTCCAGGATTTCGGTCATTTCCTTTGCGGTGAGACGGTTGTCTTCGGCATAAAGTAGTTTCGGTTTGCAGTCCATAAGTAATGAATTTGACGGTGGAAATTAGAAATTTTAATTAAATGTACCAACTTTTTCACTCCCATTCGATGGTTTTGAATTTTTCGAGTAGCAGATTGATCTGTCCCAATAATTCCCTATAAATCTCAATATTCCGGTCGAGAACTTTGCCAAGTATCTCCGGATCGGCGGTTTGCGGGTAGCGAATGTCCCGGAGCCGGGGTTGTAGCTTGCGGATAAAAAGCTGTACTTCTTCGCGCTGGAAGCGTACGAAAGCTTGCTGACGCCGAGCCATGCCCGTGGCGATCCGATTGAACCGGACGGTTACCAACAATCCTGCCAGGACCAGAAAAAGCCCGAATCCGTAACGGCAGAACAACCGCAGCCAGGGATAGGCAAGTTGAGCTTCTAACCTGTGGCCCTCGACATAACCGAGTGGTAGAGAACACGCCACCGGGAAAAGTAATGTCTGTTGCTCTGTCCCGGTTCGGTCGATTGTCCGGCCTGCAGCGTTGAGGCGTCGGAATGCCACCGGCAAGCGGTTGGCGGAATACTTCCGGTACATGGAGGGCAGACTGTCAATACTCCAGTTGGTGTCGCGCAAGTCATAATACAGGCGTTGATATATGTGAGATTGATTGACCTGAGTGCCCATGGTCAAGGTTGTGTCCTGACCGTTGTGCGTCACCGTAATGGTCTTGGCTTTGAAATCGTTGCGGAAACAGTTGGTGTCTTCCCGCCATTTAAAAGAATACGTACGGCTCTTGAAAATAGCTTTATCGAGGTTCGGGAGTTCTTCGTTGATGAAGGCTCTCCGGTCGGCGATATATAGGTTACTCGTCCAGAATAGTGCGGCTAGCGTTATGGTGACGATGAAACAGGAATTGAATCGGAGGGATAGGTGAATCTTCCGGGAACGGTGTTTTGGGTCGGGAGTGAATGTCAGGATAAAACGGCTTCCGTGTCCCGGTCGGCTGTCGAGGCGGAGGCGGGCTCCTATCCGGCGGGCGGTATTCCGGATATAAGCCAGTCCTATCCCGTGGGTGTCGCCTGTCGGGGCGGAGCGGAAGCCAGGACGGAAAATCCGGCGGTGCAAATGGCGGGGAATACCGATGCCATTGTCCTCGACCGTGAGGCGCAGTCGTCCCCGTTGGTCGGCATCGCAGATGACGGTGACGCTTGCTTCGGGGCCGGCATGGCGGAGGGCATTGTCGATCAGGTTGCCGATAATGTGCGACAAGTGAAAGGCATCGCCCCGCACGATCGGCGAGTCGAGCCGGTAGTCAATGGCAATACGCGAGGCATCGCCCCTGCCTCCATAGCGAGCAACCACTTCTTCAAGCATCGTCTGGAGATCGAATTCAGCTGTTTCCGTATCTCTTCCCCAATAGTTTGCCGAGTGGTCAATGAGTTGCGTCATTTCGTCGGTGATGGCTGAAAGCAGGTGGTAGCATACATTCAGTTTCTTGTGTATTTTTTCTGCCGGCCATTCGCCGGCATATTGCAACAGGCGTTGTTCTATATGGCAACTGGTACAAAACGGGGTCTTCAGATCGTGGATAAAAATAAGTTGTTTTTCCGTCAGGAGCTGATTATGTCGTCGTCTCTTTTCTCGCCGGAGAATAAGCAGACCGAAAGACAGCGCGAATAGAAACGGGACAATGGAAAGCAATAGACCGTAACGTTGTCGCTGCCAAAAGCAGTTGAAGGGAAAATCGAACCAGACCGTAAGCGTGTCGGGTTCGAGATTACCCAATTGGAATGGCGCGAAGTCCGGTTGCCGATATGGTTGCCGGCAGTCCGCTGGATAACGGTCGATGATTTTTCCTGTTGTATCCTGCCGGATAAAAACGGGATTCAGGTTCTCCCAAGGGCAGATATTCCAGCTTTCCCGATTGAAATCGTAAAGTTTACGCCTGTAAAAAATAAGAAATAGGTGTCTATTCGTATCTACGTGAAAATATTTTCCTTTATAGGAATATGTCATAATCAGGCGATCTTTCTTTCCAAAATCGTTAAGTCCGCTTGGATCTTGTATGGGGCAGGAATGTATCTCTTCTATCATGGCGTCTTTTATAGACTTTCCCGTAACATATCGAAAATCTCTTCTTTCCGCCTGGTAAAGAGAATACAACCATCCTGCTTCCAAAAATAATAATAGGATGATCATCAGGTGGATATATCCGAATATGGAAAGGTGACTTTTTTTCATTCTGCTAAAAATAGATTACTTTGAAAAAATATCCAATTTTTTTCATACTGGAAAAACGGGAAATTTTAAGAACAATTTGAGAACATTGACTGTTGTTCGTCCGATTACTTATGTATAGTTTTGTCGAGCTGGTAATTGGAAAAATCATTTAATGTTTTAAAGTATGAAAAAAAGAATGTTGTTGCATGTCTGGATGATCGTGGGAAATTTTATATTTCCTTTTATGAATGTTTTGTTGCCTTATCTTTACTGGAAAAAGAATCAACGAACGGAAGATGCGGGCTTTACGAAGGAGGCTTGTAATTTATTGAATTTTCAAATGTTGTTTTCTTTTATTATGATAGGGGTATTCGTATTTGGATGGTATCGTGCAATCGTACATTGGAGTATGGGAGAGGGTGGTGACTGGAATTTTATCAGATGGGCATTTGTGCTTTGGTTGGTGGTGAATGTCCTTTATCCGTTGTTTATAGTATTTATTACAGCCGTCAGGGGAAAATCTTTTCGGGCTTGGCCACCGACAATACCGTTTTTCCGGGCTTGTTGAACTTAATAATGAAGAATATGGAAAAATATTTTTTCTTGCCGTATTGGTTGAAATGGATTGGTTTCCCAGTGGCTGTTTTGTTACTTTCACTTATTGTTTATTCGGAACAAAGTGCTGTTTTTATCGGTGGCTTGAAAATTCCGGAAGAATTGCTTTATGCTCTGCTTCTTTTGACTTTGCTTGTTCTTTTTTTCTCAAAGGAAAAGAGTAATAATCGGTTTATGTCACAATTAAAAGCGGAAGCGCTGGTCGTGGCGGTGGGGATAAATTATTTACTTCTTATGATAGGTTGGGTGTTCAGTTATAATTCCTGGAAAGCATTGGATCTGCTTCTTTGTAATATCTGTTCGTTGTTTTTGTTTTGGCTGTTGATTTTTTATCTGAAAAAGAGAACTCATAAAAGTCGGCAAGATTATTGCACAAATTGAATTTGCCAATCCGAATGTTTTCGTATTTTTGGGCAGGATGTATGGCTTTGAGCTATGATATAGACGATGATAATAGGGAATCGAATATGGCTATAGCCCAATGGAAGTTTTAAGAGCTATGGTTAAAGTCTGCAAATGGTAAATAATAATTGAAAGCAATAACTATGAGAAACAGAATTTTAATGACTATGGGAATACTTGTCATTGTCGGGATTGCAATGCAAGGTATTTTTGGAATGATTGCGGGAATAATTGTTGCGTCATTTATTGGTATAGTTTATGCTCTTGTCAAAAAAGATAAACTAATGAAAAAATGGTCACTTATTGCTTTTATTCTTAGTATTGGATTTGTGGCACTGTTTTTTGTTTGTTTAATGAATTCAAATATGTAATAGGATTATGTTTTACATGGGTTTGAATCAATTCTTGTAAAGACGGTAAATCCGTATTGTTTGCCAATCGCTTTTTGCTATTCATTGAGGGCTTGCCAGAGGGCGTCTTTCAGTTCCGTGATTCCGGTCCCGGCGACGGAAGAGATGAATACGTAGGGTATATCCGGCAGGTCGTTTTCCATTTCGGAAATCAGTTCTTTGTCCGCATAGTCGCATTTGGAAATGGCGAGAACTCGTTTCTTGTCCAGCAGTTCTGGATTGTATTGCTTCAATTCGTTGAGCAGGATGTTGTATTCCTCGTGAATGTTCGGACTATCGGCAGGTACCATGAACAACAGCACGGAATTGCGCTCGATGTGTCGCAAGAACCGGATGCCCAGTCCTTTGCCAAGATGGGCGCCCTCGATGATTCCCGGAATGTCCGCCATTACGAAAGAGCGGTTGTCCCGGTAGGTGACGATGCCCAGATTGGGTACCAGGGTGGTGAAAGGATAGTTGGCGATTTCCGGTTTGGCTGCGGAAACGACCGACAGCAAGGTGGATTTTCCGG
>CAYNXE010000182.1:0-5008 GCA_964400995.1 uncultured Odoribacter sp. | reverse complement strand
AGTAAATCACCATACGTTGGAGCTATGAGCCATATTTTATTATCAGAGCCGATAATGTAATTAGACTCGTCCCCACTCTGAAACTTCGTCATGACCTCTTTAAGTACGAGACTGCCATTAGTGTTCCTCTCAAAGCGTATATCAATCTTTAAGGGGTCATAGCCTTTACGCACAGGTAGGTTAATTCTAACAATACCTCCATGGTCAGCAAAATCACTGCATACTGCACTCAATCCCTTAGGAAGAGCCTCCAAGTCAGTACCTAAATCTTCCATGAGACGGGTCAGGAGTTCTGCTCCAGCCTTTACTGCCTTTTTCTCAGCCGTCGTAATATGATTGTCATTGCTGAAATAACCTAATATGGCTAACTGATTATTTATTTCATCGAGAGAATGGTCTATCTCTTGGATGTGCGTTTCAATCTCGCCATCTCTTGCTCTCTGGCTTGCAACAGCCTCTGCTTTGCTTGTAAGAGCTGCTGTATCTGCTGACGTTTGTTCATCTTGTTTCTTACGTTTATTATTGCGGATTTCGGTTAATTCTTTCTGCGCCTGTGCAGAAGCGGTTGTGGCTTTACGTTCCTCAACAATCATGGCAGCCTGCGCTATTGGGTTGGTCTGCTCATTGTCAAAGTTCTGCACATCGAAGCGTGCAACCTCTTCTGACGGAGTAAAGGCGATGTTCTCATAGCCGGGAATCCAACGTGCGCCCTCGTAGAACGATTTGAGCCACGGGCGTATCTTATCGCCCAACAATCCCACCATCTTGGTGGCATAGTCGGGGAAAGAAGTTGTACCGCGCTCAACGAGACCCATAGCGAGACGGATACCTGCTGACTGAATGCGCTGACGCTCCTGCGGTGTGAGTTCGCCGGGGTCGCGGAATTTAATCCCTGCGTCTCCCTCATCTTCTTCGATGCCGAGCAAGTCTCGCAATTCATTGGCTAACGACTGCATCTCATCATCAGAAATCTCGTGCGAGCCGAATGCAGAGCCGGACTTGTCCGAACTATGCTGAGGCGATGCCGATATTGAGCCCTGCGAAATCTCATGCTGAACCTCCGGCTCGGCTTTGATAGGCTCTGTATGGTCGCTCAACTTGGTTTCGCCTTTAGTGGAAAGGTCGGTCATCACATCATTAAGGCTTACGCGGTTGATAGGTGCTTTCTTCGGTTTCCTTTCTTGCTTTGCAGTTTCGCGTGTGCGGCTCGCACCAACAGCCTCGCGGAGTTCCTGCGCTGTCATAGGCTGTGCATCTGCAACGGCTTCGCCCGACTCGTCGGTAATCATCTCGCCTGCCTTACGTGCATCTTCTTCAGAACGGAACAGCCACTCTGAATATGTGTCTTTGTCCGAACACCACCCACGAGCCTTCCTGCCGTCTGCCTTTTCACGAGCAAAGGCTGCTAATGCCTTTCGTTGCTCGTAGGTAGGAGGCGTTGAGAACTGAATGCTGTGCATCGGGGTCGTCTTACCTGCCTTGTTGGTATAGGTTGAGGGAGTAATGGTATATGATTCAGAACTTTCTTCGCCACCTATTTGTTTATCTGTTGACAAAGTATTATCTTTGCCTACAGAAGAGGATCTGAGATTGTCCGAAGGCGCTACGGGCGTAGAGGGAGAGGCAATAGGCATCAACCCGTCGGAACTATCAGTTCCTTTTTTCTTTTTATACATCGTTTGGAAGGCTAACGACTTGCGGTTGTCGCGCTTCTCTTCTAAATAATACACATAGCCGTCGCCAAACTCCTTCTCATAAATGATAACCTCATTACCGGTACTGCGGGAACGATTTGGAGATTTTGTTATGCGGTCATAGCTTTCGAGTATGTCGGGAATTCGAGCATAGTCTTCAGGGGTAATGGCGATTTGTCCCATACGTTCCTCCATGCGTGGGGTACCGTGATGTTTCTGATTATGTCCTACCGCAGAAGATTCGAACGAGTGTACCCATGTCTCATCTACCTCTATGCCATTATCGGCAAAGTCCTTGACTTGGCGTTTCGTTATGCCTCCAATCACGGCACGCTCAACACGATTTTTTACGTTCTTGGCAAAGTCTATGATGCGAGAAATCGCCGAACGCTGCTCTTCTCTTGTTGTCGGTACCGTGCGGTCATACTTACGCAGTGACGTGTCCCCCTTGTCCGACTTACCTGAAATCTCACGCTCCATTTTCTCAATGTTGGCCAACACTTCGGGTGCTTTGTCATCGGGGAGTTGGTCTATCTGCCTGAATATCGAGAGGTCGCTGTTGCACTGAGGGCAGACAACATCGTGGCTATGATAGTTAGGTATGCCTGCCTTACCGCATATAGGACACACTGCTTTCACACTTGCATACTCAGCAAACGGTTTTGTCTTGCGCTTTGAGGACTGCACCCACTTTTTGAACTCATTTTTACTCACTTGGGTAATTGCACCGAGACCGGTCCAACCCTGCTCATAGTTGGAGAGATATGCCTCGCGTGCGGCTTCTTCGGAGGGGAAGCCGTACATTACCTTGTGTTCATCAAACGAGCCGTCCTCGTTACGCTGGTCGATGACAAACACATCGCCCTCTTCGGGAGTGTCCGAAAGGAATACATCAATATGGTCTCCGTCCACACCTTCAGTGCCGCGGATATAGCCATAGTCATGGTGCATCTCGGTTTGCCACTCTTTGCCGTCAGCGTCTTTGCCACGGCGCACACTGCCTTTGGGGTTCTCGATACTGATGTTGTAGCCGTCAATACGGCGGTGTTCCATCTTGTAGTTGCCTGCGGCTTTCTGCGCTTCGGTAGGCTCTACTGTTGAGACTGGACTGTTCGCACTGCGTTCAACAGCATTCTCAACTTGTTCACGCTCTTGGTCTCGTCCACGCTGTTCTGCATCGGCTTCTGCTCTACGCTTGCGCTCTGCGATGGCAGCGTCAACGAGGGCCTGTTGTTCTCTTGGGGTTGCATTTCTGAAATGTTCATTTACGTCTGTGAGTATATTTTCTTTTGTGGGAACTTCTCCAGTGAATATGTCGGCTTGACCGCTTGCTGACTGGGAAGCCTCATAATTGTATGTAGTTAGCACTTTGCGCAGGTCGCTTGGCTTACCGCTGTTAAGCAGGTCGGCAAGCAGAAGAGTTGTAGCATCGGTTACCCGGCTGTCTCCATACTCATCATCAAACAATCCCTGCATACGTCCGAAATGCGATACTGGCATTCCGTCAGTGTAAACGTCAGGCATTGCAGCTTTGGCACGGGTAACGAGGTCAACCGCTTTTGAGAGTTCCTCGCTTAAATCGTATCCTTTACGCGCGAGTGTTCGGTTGTTGGCAATCTCGTTCAATCCCATTACTATGGACTGGCGCAGGGTCGGCATGGAGATAATCTGACGCACTGCATCGGGCGAAGTTTGGAACACCTTACCGATGAGTGTATTTTCAATCAATTCCTTTCCTGCGGCCGATAACGCCGTGCCTGTCCGCATTTCGGGCATTTGCTTGTCGTTGATTACACCTGCCTGCATAAGTGCGCCCAGTGCGTGCGCTACGGCTTTCTCATCGGCATAGTAATCAGCGAGGCGGTCATAAAAGCTAATGTCGCTGACAATGGTGTTGAATACATTATCGGGTACAATCTTGCCGAGTTTTACGGCGGCTTCGGGCTTGGACTGCGATTTCATTTCCTGCGCATTGAAGCGAGAGAATGTAGTTGCATCGTAGGGGAGTGACTCATCCGGCACAAAAACAAGGCGCGGATTATTCATACCTGCAACCTGCTCCGGGGTAAAGCCGTATTTCTGACCGAACTCGCGGAGGTAATCAACATAAGCCTTGTCAGTGCCTTGCCGTGCGGCAAGGTCTCCCGACATTGTACGGTTATTACCTGACAACACAACTCCGTCTTGGCTGACTATTACTGGAGTCTGCAATGCGCGGTTATCAAATGCACCTGCCATTTGCTCAACAATACGCTGTGCATCCTTATCGCGGAGATAGTCGCGGTCATTCACGCTCTGTCCGTGGGTATCAATTGGGAAACCCTCGGTCGGCTCGTATGCGTTATTGACATCGTGACTTGCTGAGGCGGCTCCCGCTTCGGTAAGGACATATCGACCACGAATTGCAGAGCCGTCCGGCAGTGTTATTGCATCGGGGTTGCCCTCAATCTTGTTGGCAGTATCCCATTTCTCTTTGATTTTGGGATTGACAGCGTGGACACCGACACGTTCCTGCTCGGCTTGCTTTTCTGCCTTGATGCGCTGTTGCTCTTCAAATTGTGCTACGGCTGCATCATGCGCTTCTGCGTCTCGCTGACGGCGTGCCTCTTCCTGCTGACGGAGCAATTCTGCATTGCGAGAGGTATAGACACCGACAATGCCGTTCCATGCGTCAAGGCGTGCCTGCGTGTCGGCTACCTGCTGATTGTATTCTGCGAGGTCGCTCTGATATTTTTCAGCTGCCTCACGCTTTGCCTGCGCCATAGCCATAGGCGAACCTTTTAGTTTGGGTGCTTTCGGTGTGGGCGGTTTTTTCTTGAGTGCTTCAAGGTCGGTGGTTGCTTGCTGAACCTGCGCCATTGCAATGTCAACTGCATCAGCCTCCGTACCGACAGCCTCAACAAGTCCATCCCAGGCCGTATCTTTGTCAACGGCTTCAAACATCGGCTCTCCCTGCTCGTTCAAAGGTATGCGAGAGAGCGGAGTCTGCTGTCCGTTTTCCACAGAAACAGCAGACTCGGGAACGCTTTCCGTGACTAATTCACGATTTTCCGTAGAAATTTCTGCGTTTTCAGTAATATCAGGAACACTTTCTTCATTTTCAGAAATGTTCTGCTCAGCAATATTCTCAGGATAGTTTCCATTCTCATAACCATTATTGTTGCCTGCTTCTTCAACGGGGTCTTCATCTACAGTCAAATTCTCCCCGAACATTGTCATCTGCTCAGCGTCTATCTGGTCATAAGCCGTTTGTAACTCGTCCTGAGAATTGATAGTCTCACCAACCTTAAAAATCTGTTCCGGACTCAACGGTT
>CAYNXE010000181.1:0-5011 GCA_964400995.1 uncultured Odoribacter sp. | reverse complement strand
TTATGCAGACGGAACAGGACAGGATTATAGAATTGCGCAAGGCGTTGGAGTATTACAATTACCGGTATTACGTTGAAAATGTATCGGAAATCTCGGACAGGCAGTTTGATGAAATGATGCACGAGCTGGAGAAGCTGGAAACGGCGCATCCGGAATGGTATGATCCCAATTCGCCGACCCAGCGGGTGGGGCAGGATTTGAACCGGGAGTTTACGCAGGTTGCCCACAAGTATCCGATGTTGTCTTTGGGAAATACGTACAGCGAGCAGGAGTTGCGGGAATTTGACCAGCGGGTGCGCAAGGTGGTCGGGGAGCGGGTGCAGTACGTGTGCGAGTTGAAGTATGACGGGACTTCCATTAGTCTGACTTACGTGAACGGTGAACTGACGCAGGCGGTGACCCGGGGGGACGGCGTCCGGGGCGATGATGTGACGGTGAATGTCCGGACGATTCGCACGGTACCATTGAAATTGCACGGGGACTATCCGTCCGAGTTTGAGATACGGGGGGAGATTCTGATGCCTTTCTCCGTATTCAACCGGCTGAACCAGGAGAAGGCGGAAGCCGGAGAGCCTCTTTTTGCCAATCCCCGGAATGCGGCGGCAGGCACTTTGAAGTTGCAGAATTCGTCCGTGGTGGCGAAACGGCACCTGGATTGTTTTTTGTATTATATACCGGGAGACGAAACGCCGGCTTCCACTCATTACGGCAATCTGATGAAAGCCAAGGAGTGGGGATTTCACCTGCCTCCCTACGTGCAGGTCGCCGATACCTTTGAAGAGGTGTGGGAGTTCATTACCCGTTGGGATAAGGAGAGAACCGAATTGCCTGTGCCTATTGACGGGATTGTCATCAAGGTGAATGACATCGAGATGCAGCATTTGCTGGGATATACCGCCAAGTCGCCGAGGTGGGCGATTGCCTACAAATTCAAAGCCGAGCAGGCGGCAACCCCTTTGACGGGAGTGGTGTATCAGGTGGGGCGGACGGGGAGTGTTACGCCCGTTGCCAATTTGGAGCCGGTGCACATTGCCGGGACAACGGTGAAGAGAGCGTCGTTGCACAATGCCGACATCATTGCCTCCCTGGATTTGCACGAGCACGACACCGTCTATGTGGAAAAAGGGGGAGAGATAATACCGAAAATTACGGGAGTGGACAAGACCAAGCGCCGGGAAGGAGCCTTGCCTGTCGAATTTATCACGCATTGTCCCGTGTGCGGAACCGAACTGGTTCGTGCCGAGGGGGAGGCCAATCATTATTGCCCGAACGAGGAGCATTGTCCGCCGCAGATTGCCGGAAAGATTGAGCATTTTGTGAGCCGGAAGGCGATGAACATCGAGGGGATGGGAGAAGAGACGATTGATTTGCTGCTGAGCAAAAAAATCATCGCGGATGTGGCGGATATTTATCTGCTGCCCTCCAGGAGAGAGGAATTGACCGGTCTGGAGAAAATCATTTATCCGGAAAGCTTTGAGGTGACCAGCATACCGCTTGCCAAGGTTATCTATGCTTTTGAAATCGGCTTGAAGAACATTTCCGTCCGAATGGCGGAGGCGCTTGCCAGTCGTTTCGGGCATTTGAAAGCCTATGCCGCCGCTTCCCGTGAGGAGTTGCTGGAGGTTGTCGGGGACGAAAGCGCGGTCAACCGGATGCAGGATTATTTCCGGATGCCGTTCAATCAGCTTTTGGACAGGCTGGAGGATGCCGGAGAGGAGGAAAGCATTTCTTTGAATCACATCATTTTTGCCTTGAATATATCCGGCATAGACCGCCACAAGGCGGATTTGCTTGCCGCCCGGTTCGATTACATCTACGAGTTGTCCGTGGCGTCTCCGGAGGAGATTGCGGCGGTGGAGGGGATAACGCCAGAGGAGGCGGAAGGTATCGCCCGTTTTTTCAGGCACAACGAGAAACTGGTACGGAAACTGAATACTTTGAACGTGTACCGTTTGCAGGAGAAGTCGGTGGATAACCTGGTTGCCGGAATCGAGAAATCCAAGTCGGCAGGCTTCCCGGCTTTGCTGAACGCCTTGGGAATTCGTTACATCGGAGAGACGGCGGCGCGCAATCTGGCGAAGAGTTTCCGGAACCTCCGGAATTTGCAGGATGCCACGTATGAGCAGTTGAAAGAGGTGGAAGACATCGGCGACCAAATGGCAAATAGCCTGCTGCGCTGGTTCGGGAAGGAAGAAAACCGCCGGATGGTGAAACGTCTTATGGAGTACGGCGTACAAACAGAAATGGAGGAAAAAGCGGGGGAGAGCGACCAGTTGCAGGGCCTGACATTTGTGATTACGGGGACTTTGAGCCGGCCTCGGGAATATTTCAAAGAATTGATTTTGAATGCCGGAGGAAAGGTCAGTGATTCCGTGTCTGCCAAGACGGCTTATCTGCTTGCCGGAGAAAATGCCGGAAGCAAGCTCAAAAAAGCGGAGAAGCTGGGTACGCAGATTTTGTCCGAAGAGGCATTTTACGATTTGTTGAAATAATTTTTGTTTTTTATGTTGTTTTCACAGGAATCTTTTACCTTTAGCAGATGAACGAGGGGAAGTGGCGAATGGGGTAAAAGGCTTATAATAAATAGATTATTGGGAGATGCCGGGACGTTTTTCTTGGGATAATCCGTAATGAATGAAGTTTATGGCAAAGGACGAGACGAAAAAGTTGAGGGAAATTATGGTTTTGGCAGGTGAGGAGGCAAGACGGTTAGGGAATGCTAAGATTTCGCCGGAGCATCTGTTTTTGGGTATCTTGCGTCTGAAACAGGCCTGGGCAATCGATGTGCTGATTGCTTTGGAGGTCGATTTTTATGAAGTCAGACGCCGGATAGAACAGAAACTGAACAAGCAGCGGGATAAGAGCGAGGAGGTTCCGGAGGAACTGGATTTCACGCTGGCTGCCAACAGCATCCTCAGGAGAGTGGCGGAAGAGGCATGGGAACTGGGAGACGAGGAGGTGGAATCGGAACACCTGATGTTGGCGATTCTGAGGAATCAGGCGGGATTCGTGACCAAATTGTTTCAGTCGATGGGAGTGGACTACGATAAATTCAAGGAGCAGTTGCTGAGGGAGAAAACCCGTATGCAGTCGGATTTCGGCGAGGATGCGGACGAAGAGGAGGAAGGTGTGGAAGAGGAAGCCATGTATAATCCTTATCGGCAGCAGGGCGGTCCGGGAAAATCGGATACTCCCGTGCTGGATAATTTCGGCGTGGACATTACCCGTGCCGCCGAGGAAGGCACGTTGGATCCGATTGTGGGGCGTGACCGGGAAATCGAGCGGCTGGCGCAGATTTTGAGTCGCCGGAAAAAGAACAATCCGGTGCTCATCGGTGAGCCGGGCGTGGGCAAGTCCGCCATTGCCGAGGGACTGGCTATCCGGATCATTCAGAAAAAGGTGTCCCGGGTGCTGTTCGGGAAGAGGGTGATTGCGCTGGACATCGCTTCCATTGTTGCCGGTACGAAGTACAGAGGGCAGTTTGAGGAACGGATGAAAGCCATATTGAACGAGTTGTCCAAGAATAAAAACATCATATTGTTCATTGACGAGATTCATACGATTGTCGGTGCCGGAGGGTCGGGAGGAAGCCTGGATGCCGCCAATATGCTGAAACCCGCCTTGTCCAGGGGGGAAATCCAGTGCATCGGGGCGACGACGTTGGATGAATATCGGCAGAACATAGAAAAGGACGGGGCGTTGGAGCGGCGTTTCCAGAAGGTGCTGGTTGAACCGACCACTTTCGAGGAGACGGTCGAGATATTGAACAACATCAAATCCCGTTACGAGGACCATCATAATGTGCGCTATACCGATGCCGCCATAAAGGCCTGCGTCCGCCTGACGATGCGTTATATTTCCGACCGGGCTCTTCCCGACAAGGCGATTGATGCGCTGGACGAGGCAGGTTCCCGGGTGCACATTGCCAATATCATTGTACCTCCCGTGATAGAGGAGTTGGAAAAAGAGGCGGAGGAAGTCAAGACCAAGAAGAAAGAGGCGGTAAGGCAGCAGAATTTTGAGGTTGCGGCAGCTTTCCGGGACAAGGAACGGCAGGTGCTGGCGCAATTGGAGCAGGAAAAGGACAAATGGCAGAAAGACTTGGAGGAAAACCGGGTTGTCGTGGACGAAGAAGGCGTTGCGGAGGTGGTTGCCATGATGACGGGAGTGCCGGTGAAGCGTATCGCGAAGACGGAGGGCATGAAGCTGTTGCAGATGCGCAAGGAGTTGGCTGACAGCGTAATCGGTCAGCAGGAAGCCATTGAGAAAATCGTGAAGGCTATCCACCGGAACCGTGCCGGACTGAAAGATCCGGACCGTCCGATAGGCTCTTTTATTTTTCTGGGACCTACGGGCGTCGGAAAGACCCAGTTGGCGAAGGTGCTGGCGCAGTATCTTTTCGATACGCCGGATTCGCTGATACGTATCGATATGAGCGAATATATGGAGAAATTTGCCGTGTCGCGGTTGGTGGGCGCACCTCCGGGATATGTGGGTTACGAGGAAGGGGGGCAGCTCACGGAGAAAGTCAGACGCAAGCCTTATTCCGTGGTGCTTCTGGATGAAATCGAAAAGGCGCATCCGGACGTGTTTAACATACTCCTGCAATTGCTTGATGATGGTCAACTCACGGACAGCCTGGGACGTCGGGTGGATTTCAAGAACACGATTGTCATCATGACTTCCAACATTGGAAGCCGGCAATTGAAGGAGTTCGGCAGGGGGGTCGGTTTTGTGACGGCAGGTCGCGAGGGGGATGACGATTATGCCAAGAGCGTGGTGCAAAAGGCGTTGAAGAGTGCTTTTTCTCCGGAATTTCTCAATCGCATCGATGATGTGATTATCTTTAATTCGCTAAGCAAGGAGGATTTGCACCGGATTATCGATATTGAACTGAAAGGATTGTTGAAACGAGTGGGCGAACTGGGTTATCAGGTTCATGTTTCAGAGGTGGCACGGGAGTTCTTGACAGAAAAAGGATATGATCCGCAATACGGTGCCCGTCCTCTGA
>CAYNXE010000180.1:0-5103 GCA_964400995.1 uncultured Odoribacter sp. | reverse complement strand
ACTTCCGCTTGCTGCGTCTTTCAAACCTTTCAATTTCCTTAAAGAACTCTTTTTCCTTCACTCGCACCCCCACCGGGGCGAAAGCGGATGCAAAGATAACATCACTCCGCACTCTTTTCCAAATTTTTTACGAAGTTTTTTCGATGTATTTTGAAAATATTTTTCACGAAACTATAAATCAAATGTTTACAACATCCGCAAAATATTGTTCCCGCCTGGCAGGGTCATTCATATAAATGATGCTTTTAGCCTGTTGCTCCGCCGTAGTCGTTTTGCCACAAGCCTTGGGACCCTCTATCAAGACAGCCCCCATTGCCTCTAATTTATCACGTAGCAGTTCATCCGCAATCCGATGTCTATATTCCATAGATTTACAATTTCCAACAAAGATAGCTTATTTCTTTGTAATTCAAACAAATCACAGTATTTGTTTGGCAATTTGGCAAATCATCACCAACTCTTTATGATTATCCAACGACCATCTTTCCGTCCACCTTCACGAGCGAGAATGCCTTTGGATTGAAGATCTGCCATATCCATTCTTATTGTTCTATCTGTTACGGCCATCTTTCCTGAGGTCATCTCTGAAATCTTTTGGGAAATAGCTTTTCCAGAAAGGCTATTATCTTTTGATATCACATATAGAATATACCCTTGCCTATCAGTTAGTTCAACATTATTTTCTTTTAGGAAATCTTCCTTGACTCCATCGTCCAATTTCTTTCCTAAAGACGCAAGATATGCCTTCTTATCGCCAAGCTCCTTGATAATTTCCCTCCCCCTATCGGTAAATTTAACGCTTACTGACTATATTATTACTACAGACATGACGCAGTTCAAAAGGATAGGCCACAGTCCGTCGCCCAAACTTCTGTAGCAATGTCACTATATTCTCTTGTTTTTTTCCGGTGTCAATTTGCAACTGAGCATTACTTGGTATCCGCGAAGTAAAAAACGGCCACAATTCACGGAAATAAGAGCAATGAATACTTGAATCATATTGCCCGTTATTTATCAATATTTGTGCGGCTCTTAAACTTGAATGGCTTTATTCTTCATGGCAAAACAAACACCTGATATTAGGTCGTTCGTACGAAACACAACACAAATTAAGCAATAAAAATCCTCTACCAAAAGATTTTTTAAGAAAAAAATAACATTTATGATTGTTCTACGTAATGATGTGGCACAGAGTTTCACGAAAAGAGGGCATACCACCCCTTCACCACGTCTACCCGTTCTAGAAACCACCCCTCAAAAACAACGAGAATCATCTGAATGGGGGCAGCAATCCTCACGGATTGAAATGGAATTTTGGGTAAAATTGTATATAAGTGCCTATTTTTTTTACATAGTTGCAAATAGGCTATTACTAAACATATCTTGTTTATGGGAGGTGAATAAAAAATGAACCCGGAAAACAGGACGCTTTCCGGGTTCATAAATGGCAATATCTTTATGGCATAAATCCTAGCCAAACTAATATTTATTGTCTTACCATCCTGACATCGGTCACATGCCACCCACCTTGTCCCTTCCAAGAACCATCATCATTTATAATAGCGTAACAAAGAAAATTCGCTCCAGTTAACAAATTTAACCTATCGTCACCATCCCATTCTGTATCAATGTATTTAGTATTCTGATTATTATAATAATACCAAGTAATCCACACTCCATCCCAATTAGTACTATTCGTTTTCTCACCCATCACAAATTGTATCTGACCAGTAGCCGAATCATAATTCATGCTCCATTGCTGAGGACTACCGTAATTGGGACAAATTGAAGTCTCTGTTTTACATAAATACTTCTTTTTAAATTCCCCTACAGATACAATAATATCAACAGCATTCATACTATTAGGAACCTCCGAAACCATTCTCCAAGTCCCTAGCATTTTCCGATAATGACAAGGAGCCAAAACCAACTTCGTATTTATATTTTCCAAAGCAAAATCATCCACTTTCACAATAGACGCCGTAAATTCCGGTACCACCTCCGGAAAATCAACCGTATATTTCACTTGCAAAGGCAATCGCACTTCTGTCGCTCCAGCAGGAACCGTAAGGGTCGTGCTCGGAGTCTCAAAATAAGTTCCCGGGGTTTGTTCCGTTGTCGCATATTCCAAAGTTATAGTCCGTTGCCTATCTACAGCAGGAATGGAAATGACCACTTCATTCTCCTCGTCTTCTATGGCTTCCAAAGTTGCTCCTTCAAAACTCGGAAAATCGCTGTTTTGAATCGTCAAGGTAAATGCCCCTGCATTCTCCGATGCAAAAACAGTCTCATCAGTGATTTTATTAAAATTCAACACCAAAACCCGATCGGTAGTGATCTCAGGATTTCTCAACACTTTAACACGAACAGTAGCCTGGCGGGCACTCGTCATCTCTATCTGCCGTGTCAAAATTTCATAATCCACACCCTCGACGGCATCCGTAGCACCAACAGTAATAATATCCACCGTAAAAGGAGCAAGCGGAGTTTTATCCAAATACACTGGAATATCCAAAATATCCTCTTCATCCGCCTTGCTCTGCGAAGCAATTCCCCATGACAGAGTTCTCAAAATTTCTTCTGAAAGAATTTTCACCTCACAACTTGAATTTGTTTTTCCAATCAACAAATTTCCACCCCGGATTTCTTTTATCTTCAAGCTGAAAACACGGTCTTCATTCATTTCAATGTCATCCACCGGCTTGACTTCCACATTCACCTGGGTACTTCCCGGAGCCACGGTCACTTCTTTCTCCACTGTAAAATGAGTCGGTTCTATCGCACTGCCATCCTGTACCTCCAAAACAATGGTCACTGCTTCCCTCAGGTTTCCGGTAATGGTCAACGGAACAAAACGGCTATTCTTGATTTCTTCACTGCTCGTCTCCACATTCGCACTCTCCCAAGTTTCCCATTTCGTTTTTTCAAATTCAACAAAAGCATTGGATACGACATACAAAGAAACAGCTTTCTGCTCCCCCACTTTACCTCCATATACACCGGTAATGGTCAATTTAATTTCCCGGTCATTATCCGTTTTCCCGTCATCCAACAAGTCTACTGCCAAATAAGCAACCGTATCTCCTGCCGGAATCGTCACCACCCTGTCGGGCAAATTAAAATCTACTCCTTCACGGGCAATAATCGTATTCGTCCCCCCGTCTTCCGCTTTCACCGTAATTTTCACCGCATTACTCACAGGTGCATCCAGACGAACGGGAACCGACACCTGACCAGCGTTTTTCAGTACGGTTTTCGCTTCGTAGCCGAAAGAAACCTCCGCCTTTCCAGTACTGAGGACATTTTCTTCTCCGGCGAAATCATCGTCACAGGCCCCTGCCATGCAAGCAAGCAAAAGCACCGATATTAATCTCCAAATTTTCATCGTATTCAGTATTTAGTAATTAATTTTTGACACATTTATTCGGCATATCCGTAAATAATCACTTCGGCAATTTGAGCAAAAGAACGTTTACTATTACGAGTTTCCGTAACGTTAATCTTGATGTATCCACCTTTTTGCAGATGATTAAAATCCATAGAACTCGTATGCTCCGACACATCCGAACTTTTGGGCTCGTCCCATTCCAAAGTACCTTGAAAATCCCAGTTTTTCCGATCGTTGCTCAACGAAATTTCAGCTTTTTTTGTATCACTATTGCCAGTAACAAGTCGCCGGATCACTTCCACACCTCCAACCCTAATATTGTCCGGAACCTGCACGACAATGTATTGAGGCAATTCCGTAGCAGGACTCCAACTACTATGCCAATAAGTCGCCGGATCTCCATCCACAGCCGCTGCGGCAAATCCACTCGGCGCAGGTTCGCCGGATGTCTGTTGCGAAGAATATTCAGCAATCGTCAATTCCCAAGGCTCCTCAATCTCGCCGAACTGGCTGACCAGTTCCGGATTTTCTGAGGCTGAAGCCCCTTTTACGTCCGGATGAATGCTCATCGTAAAACGCTCCACCATCATCTTGGTTACCTGTACTTCAAAAACCGCTGAAGTTTCTCCGGCAGGAATCGTGACCGATGCGTTCTTCACAGTTGCTTCCACGCCTTCCGGAAATTCGGAGTTCAGAGACAAAGAAACATCATGAGCCAACGGAGCTGCCAACACAACCGGAACCGTCAGATTCCCTCGCGAGCCTCTCATTCCCAACACGTCATATTTAAATTCCACCTTGGTATCTACATCCAAAATCTTCACATCGCAAACAGGCTGTTCCTCAAAAACCTGCAACGTCCCAAGCTCTGCAAATGCCAATGTCAACACCCGGTCGTCCTGCACTCCAGGTGCATGCAACAATTCCACCTCCAATTCAACGCTATCCTGACCGGCCTCTATGGTCCAACTTTTTTCCAGACTATAATCCGTATTCTCGACAGCAGTACCGGTACCCTTCACCGTAAACGTCACCGGTTGCTCCGTTACGTCGGTCAGTTTCACCGGAATCTTTACCTTTCCGGCACGTTCCTCCGCTTCCATAGTAGCTTTTCCGAAATAAATGCCCAAATCGTCATTCTTGATGGTCACGATACAATGTTTTTGTTGGGTATAAGTTTCTCCACCGGTCACCTCCGCAATGTCCAAGGTAAAAAAACGATTGGCATTTACTTTGTCGTCATCCAGGATTTCTACGGGAACGGAAATTTTGCCCTCCGCATTCTCCACGACAAATACCGTCTGCAACAAACGGAAATTCACGTCCTCGACAGCCGCATTCGAACCTTCCGCACGAATCGCATCCACCCGGAACTGCAAGGGTTTATGCAACGTCCCATATAGCTTTACCGGTATCTCGCAACGATAGGATTCTCCCGCCGGCGCTCCACTACCCCGTTCCGACACGGTCATAACGGTCGTCTCAAACCCGACAGCGACATCGCTTTCGTCATCCAGGACTTTCACCCTGACATCGGCATGCTCTTCATTGACAGCTCCACCGTTCAAAGAGGCCAGTCTCAACGTAAAGCTCCGGGAATCGTTGGTCTTGTTGTCATCCACCAATACACACTCCACTTCCACGCTTTGTTCTCCGGCATCCACCGAAAACTCCTTGACCGGAATAAAATAATCCTTGTCCTCCTGCATATTCTC
>CAYNXE010000179.1:2427-5139 GCA_964400995.1 uncultured Odoribacter sp. | reverse complement strand
TTAAGGAGACGGATTGTTTGTGTCATGGTGGAAAAAACGCTAAAAAAATCGAACGATTTTTTTGGAAATCGGGAAGTGGCGGACAAGAGTGAAAACGTTTTCGGGATTTTTGGAATGAAGGGTTTGTCGGAGGTGGCAAGCCGTTCAAATGATGTCAAGGGGTGGGTGGATTTCAGATTTCTCGGTGTGTTGTGGAAGGAAAATGGAAGTGGGATGGAGTAAAAAGGTGTTTTTAGAATTTTTTATGACGATTGGATGAATATTCATTTATATAAATATTGAAAATAACAATGAGAACATTTCTGCGCAATTTTGTGATTTTGTTTTTGCTGTTGCCTGCGTTTGCCTGTCGGGACGATAGCAGCGGACGGGCTACACAGGTCGGCTCCGTGTCTAACATCAGGTACACGGCGGCTCAAGGGGCACTCCTGTTTCAATGGGATAACCCGGGAGCTGATGATGTGGCTTATGTTGAAATTTCCTATACGGATAAATCCGGAAATTTGCATAGAACCCTTGCCCTGGGAGGTGCTTCGGAGCGTTGGGTGGAAGGATTGCCCGACAACTCCCCTTATTATTTCCGCTTTGTGGTGTACGACAAGGCTGGAAAATTCTCGGAACCGGTTGAATTTATGGCGTCTGCGTTGGAATCAACGGTAAACATGTTCTATGGCAGGGTCAAATTGGGCGTGGATTTCAGCGGTGTTAACGTTAGCTGGGAAAATAATTTTGCCGAGAATTTTTACATTGAGTTGACCTATACGGACTTGAACGGAAACGATTACAAGGAAGAGGTTGTCGTGGCTGCCAATTCCTCGGGATCGCAATTGGTCAAAGTCGGAGCCAATGTTTCGGGAAGCCAGAGTTTGGATGTATATGCCACCATTGTGGATGAACATGGCAATGAATCGGACCGGAAAATGTTGCGTTTCTATAAGAAGGAAGCGGGTAAATTGGATCGCAGCAAGTGGTCGGTGGTTGCTTTTTCTTCCGAGGAGCCAACGGGTGATGGTGGGTGCTTTGCTAGATATATCTTAGATGGAAACCTTAAAACTTACTGGCATTCAAAGTGGTCTACTACCCAATATCCGCATTATATTGTCTTGGATTTGGGATCGCAAAAAATGTTGGAAAAGATTGGAATTTTTCAAAGACAAGATTTGCCAATGGTCTCAAGCATGGCCATATATGGCAATAATGTGAGCGGAACTCCGTCGAGTGAGTCGTCGTGGACTTTATGTCATGAATTTAATTTGACGACCTCCGCGGCTGAACAAATATTTGAATTTCCGAATGTGGTTAGGTATCGTTTTGTTAAAGTTGTATGTACATTAGGTTTTTCCGGTGGTCATCAGAATGATGCCTCCCTTGCCGAAGTGTATTTGTACGGTTCGGATGTTGCGGATGAATAATCAAATTAAAAATATATGAAAACAAGGATTTTGTTATGGATGTGTGGCGTGGTGTTCTTGTTCGGCAGTTGCCGGGAGGAGTTCGATGACCATTACAACAAGGTAACTGACGCTTCCATCGGAATGAATGTGGTGCAGGTGCTGGAGGAAAAGGGCGGATTTGACTTGTTTGTTCAGATGATCCGGCGTGCGGATTTGGAACGAACCCTGTCCCAGTCCGGACTTTACACTTGCTTTGCACCCAAGGACGAGCATGTCCAGACCTGGTTGGACCAGAAAGGGTGGACGGTGGAGAATATGCCGGAACGGGATATGATCGACTTCATCAATTACCATTTCATGTTGGGAATGGTGTATTACTATGATTTTGAAAAGTCTTACGAATATTCGGATGACTGGGACAAAGCGCCGATTCTTTATGCCAGGAACATCCGGCAGGACACCCGGACTTCGGGAACGGCGCATCCTTCCAAATCGCTCCGGGTATTTACCGGTTCGTATCTCTCGGAACGGAGCGACGACTACCAGAAAATGATGGGCGTGGTGCCCGGTGATTTCATGGTGGAAAATGTGCCGGTGTCGCAGACGGACCGGGATATTCCGACCTCCAACGGGGTGGTTCATGTGCTGGACGGACCGTTGTTGCTGATGCCCAGAATGGACGAAGCGATTGCCGGGGATGCCCAGCTTTCCATTGTCAACAAATGGTTTGACCGTTTTAGCGGTTACTCCATGGTCGGCATGGAAAACGACAAATTGGACACGACGCTGGTGAAATATTACGATGTTGCGGTAAAAGCGAGTGGCGGGAAAGTCATGAACATTGCCAACGAGACTTTCTTCAATACTGCCTTTTTGCCGACCGATGCGGCGATGCAGGCTTTCTTTGAACCTTATTTTACTCCGGAATTGCTGGTATGTTTTGATTCCGTGCCGAACGAACTGGTGGTGCCTTTCCTGCACTCGTTGGTGTCTCAAAACTATTCGTCGACTGTTTGGGGATTGAGCGACATCGGGCGGAACAACCCTTATTTTTTCTCCTATTCGGGGGTTATGTTGTCTTTAAAAAACAACCTGAACGGCATGTTTGCCGGTTCCGTGGTCAGTTCGAACAGTATGATTTATAAGGTGAATCAAGTTCCTGATATTCCTTTGTTTACGAGCATTGAGGCGGGCTATTTGATTCGATACAAGCGTTACAAGGAATGGGCGAAGTTGGTGGAAAGGAAAAACCTCAACATTGATTCGTGGTTTGGAGTGGATGCTTCTTATCAGCACGCCCCTCGCACGGTATTGATTC
>CAYNXE010000179.1:0-2417 GCA_964400995.1 uncultured Odoribacter sp. | reverse complement strand
TTCAGGCGGACGATTCCAAGGCATGGGATAATGGTGCAGGCAATGAATGGGGTATAGACGGATATGAAGAGGAATATTTGGATACGTTGGTGATGCGTTTGACTGCCGGAGTATTGCAAGTGCAGTTGGAGGATAATGTGTTTGAACATCGCTATTATCCTACGGCTAACGGAGCCATATTGTGTGAAATAGAGGATGGGCAACCGGTGTTCTCCGACTATAAGGGAGAAAAGGTGCGTTTGACTTCACCGGACCCAGCGTGGAAGGCGGACAACGGAGCGGTTTACGAGGTGGACGGTATTTTCAATCATTTGTTGAGTACGGATTCCACATTGTTGCTTTATCGTACTTACATTGATAAGGATGAAGACCTCAGCCAGTTTAAGATGTTGTTGGAAAAGGCGGAGCAGGTCAGTCTGCTGGACCGGGTCGATGCAAATAAATATACGGTCTTTGCTCCGACGAATGAGGCTTTGGCTGGAAAAAACATTTCCACGATGGAGAAGGAGGATGCCTTGAAACTGCTTCGGAAATGTATCGTGTCCGGAAGCCGTTTGTACACGGACGGTTATTCGGAAGGACCCGTCAAATTATTGGATGGATCCACGAGGCAATTTTCGGGTGCCTGGGAGAACTGCAAATTGTCGGCACAGTACGGCACGGCAGGATTCGTGCTGGAGAAGTGCAACCGGCAAGGTTCCAACGGAGTGCTTCATTTGGTGGATAAACTTATCGAAAATTAAAAAACAGGATTATGTGGATGAAATGCTTAAAGTATATAGGTGTTCTGGCGTTGCTGACGGTCTTCGGTTCTGCTGAAGTGCTGGCGCAGGGACAGTATGCGCAGGGGATTGTCTACGAGGAGACGAAAGGGAATCCTTTGGTCGGGGCGACGGTCATCATGCTGAACGCCAATAATCGTGTCATCGGTGGTACTGCAACCGACATCGATGGAAAGTTCCGGGTATTGGTGCCGGAAGGCGTTGCCGGAATCTCTTTCTCTTTTGTGGGTTTGAAGACGATTACCCATCCGTTTGAACCGAACAAGAATTACGAAATTGTCCTGAAGAGCGACGAAACGATATTGAGCGAGGTGGTGATTACCGGAAAACGGGAACGGCAGGCGGACATGGGGATGATATCGAAATCGCGCAAGGATATGTCGAATGCGATTTCAACGGTGGATATGAAAGCGTTGGGCACGCAGCCGGTGTCTTCGGTGGATCAGTTGTTGCAAGGAGCGGCACCCGGTTTGCAGGTGACGTTCAATAGCGGGGATCCCGGAGCCGGAGCTTCCATGACGATCCGAGGAGTGACTTCCCTGGAGGGAAACAACAAGCCTTTGTGGGTGATAGACGGCGCCGAAGTATTGGGTGAAGACTACAATGTGTCGGATTTGAATAATTTCGGTTCCAGTCCCATCGCCGGTTTGGATCCTGCCGATATCGAGTCCATCGATGTGCTGAAGGATGCTTCTTCGACAGCCATTTACGGTTCGCGGGGAGCCAACGGTGTAATTGTGATTCGTACCAAGCGCGGAAAGAGTGGCAAGCCGCAGTTTTCCGCCAATGCCACTTGGACGGCGGTGTTGCAGCCGAAGGAAATTCCGTTGCTTTCCGGTGATCAACAGAGAATGTATGTTATTGAGTCCCGGGCAAATACTAACGGGGGCGATGACCAGTCTGTCATGAAAGAGTTGCGAGGCGACTTGACCCGGTCGGATGCCTGGATATACAACAACAACACCAATATGGTGAAAATGCTTACCCGTACCGGTTTTCAGCAGAAATACAGCTTTTCACTCCGTGGAGGAGGCGACCGCTTGAGCTATTACTGGAGTTTGGGATACGACACTGAATATGGAACCACCAAGGGAGGAGGATTCAATCGTTTGTCTACCTTGATTAACCTGGATTACCGGATGTCGGACAAGTTGAAGATTTCTGCGAAATTCCAGTATAACAATCAGTTGAAAGACAAACGTTCCTGGCCATGGCCGATATTGGCATTCAACCGTTGGAGTGGTGAATACATCAATCCGCGTGCCTTTGCCTATCGTCGGGCAGCCTTTTTGCCCGTATATACTCAGGACGGTTCGGAGTATTATATCGATGATGAGGGAAACGGAGGTAATGCTGTTCCCAGTATCGGTACAAAAATGTACAACCCGATAGCCATGGTGGACAACGCTACCTTTGAAAGTCGTGAAAACCAGTTTACTTCTCATTTGTCCTTGGATTTCGACATCACCAAAAACCTGAATTTCTATACAATGGTGTCCGTGGACTACAAGGAGGGAGGCAATGAGTTTTTTGCGCCTTCGGAGGCGTTGGGGGTATTCGGACATCATTCTTGGTTCAATAGGGGACTCCGGGACAACAGTTACAATATGTTGTTGATGAACAAAAACCGCTTGT
>CAYNXE010000178.1:0-5146 GCA_964400995.1 uncultured Odoribacter sp. | reverse complement strand
GAAGTATCCTCTTGTTGTTGCTGTTGCCGACAACCACACAACACACCCGAAAAAACAAGCAACAACAAATAAGAAATGTTCACTACTTTCATAACCTGTCTATTGTATTTTTATTCAGTATTTGCTCATTTAATCGCCCGTGGACTCATTACAGAATACTCTGTCGTCAACTTTATGACCGAAATATAAAGTTGATGACAGCGAAATTCACTGTCTTAGCATTTAAACTAAACCCGATAGCTTGACAAGTCAGGGGCTATCGGGAATCAACGTAGTAAAAGTAGTGAAATTATTTTAAAAAACAAATCTGATTCTTAAAAAGTTGCACCCCCTTGTCCCGTCAGGGCTTTCCAGTTAACACGACTTCGTCCGAAACCTTGGATTTCGCCTTGGCGACCAACCGGTTCTGCCCCGAACGGATATCCGCATTCTCCCAGATGCAAATTCCGTAAGCCGGCTTCTTTTTCCCCAGCGACACCCCGTTCAGGAACAACTCCACTTCCGGCTGATTGGAATAGACTTTCACGGACTGCACGCCGGAATCCCGTTCTTTCAGCCGCCGGGAAGCGATATGGACAAAAGGCTCCTCCGTGTTCCAGTTCGCCTTATAGAAATAAAAAGCATCCTTCTTGTGCTTGCGGTCGAAAGTCACCAGTCCCTTGTCGTTCTTGCCGGCAATCTCGCCCTCCGTGCGGTGAGCGGCACCGAAATCGAACATATTCCACACAAAGGTTCCCCACAGGAAAGGCCGGCAGACAATGGCTTTCCAATGCTCCTCGTGATAATACGCCTGCCAGTTCTCCGGATGCCAGTAACTGTTAGCCACCGGCTTCTTCAACTCCTGCTGTTGGTGATAAATGCTGGCGCCGGCACCGTATTCGCTGATGCCGATGCACCGCTCCGGATACTTCTCGTGGGTCTGGTCCGCCCACACGCCGATGTGGAAAGGCTCGCCGCCATACCAGCCGAAATACTGGTTCCAGCAAATCAAATCGGTCAACACGTTCAACTCGCCTCCCTGATTGCTGGCAGCCGTCGTCGGTCGGGAGGGGTCCTCCCGGTGCGCCAGCGCATTCAACTCGCGGATATAATCGCAAGGGTCGTCCCCCGCCTGCTTCAACTCGTTGAACAAGCCCCAGAAACAAATGGCAGGATGATTGAAATGCTGTCGAATCAGCTCCACCAACTGCTGCCTGCCGTTCTCCCGGAAAGAAGGCTGGTCCACAAATCCCTTGTCGCGGTACCCGCCGGGGCCGACAAAGGGTATTTCCGCCCAGACCACCACCCCGTAGCGGTCGCACAAGTCATACATATACCCGTCCTGCGGATAATGCGCCAAACGTACCGCATTCACCCCCATTTCCAGCATCATATCCATATCCTCCTCGTGATTCCGCGGAGAAAGGGCGTTCCCGATTTCCGCATAGTCCTGATGACGGCACACCCCTTGGAGTTTCACATGCTCGCCATTCAGAAAAAATCCCTCGTTCGGGTCGACCTTGAAATAACGCAACCCCAAAGGCTCGGTAACCCGGTCCGTCTCCTTTCCGTCTTTCCACACGGTCACTTCGGCGGCATAGCAAAAAGGATCTTTCCGGCCGTGCCACAAACGCGGCTTGCCGATTTCCAGCTTCAACACCGCCGTTTCCGGTCCCGTTCCGGCAAACCTCACCTTCCCGGATTCTTCCACGACCACCTTGCCGGAAGGCTCCTTCACCCGGATGCGCACCGTCGCCTCTTCCCCCTGCCGTCCCTCCGTCACCACTTTCGCCCTCACGACGGCTTTCTCCCTGGAAACCTGCTCCTGCAACAGATAGACGCCCGAAGAAGCGTAGTCCGACAAAGAAACATGTTCCGGTTCCGTAACAACCAAATCCACATCCCGGTATATGCCGCCATACATATTGAAATCACCCAGCAAAGGCATCACGTCCAACTGGATGGCATTGTTCACCCGAACCATGACGGTATTTTCCTTGCCATAATTCAACCGGTCGGTCAATTCCACGATAAAGGCGGTATATCCGCCCCGGTGCTCCGCGGCGTGCTTGCCGTTGATGAAAACATTGGCTACGGTATTCACCCCCTTGAAACGCAAAAACACCCTCTTTCCCTTCCAGCTTTCAGGCACGTCAACAGACCTTTCGTAATTTCCCAGTCCCCGGTAATAATCCGCCTTTCCGGACAAGGCATCCGCATTCCACGTGTGGGGCAGATTCACCTCCGTAAAGACATTGCGCCCCACCTGCCAGCCCGGAGTGAACCGCCACGAACGGTTCAGGCTAATCACCTCGCGCCCGGCATGCACCGGCGCACTTCCGCCCGCCGCAAACAGCACGAGCAAGCAAAACCACAATTTGCAAAACCTCCTCATCTTTATTTCAAACATCCTTACATGAAATTTTCATGTTTTAAAATTTCGACTCTTTTATCCAATAGGGCAACTGCTCGTGTGCCCCGGCGGGGTAATTCGGACTATACAAACGGGTCTTGGACAATTTCTGCAACTGACCGTCTTTCACATATTCCTCCCCTCTTTCCGACAGATGCCCCACCATTCTTTCCCTCCACATCGCCAAGGTTTTGGCATACTTTTTACTGCCCGACAAATCCACTTTTTCCTGCGGGTCTTTCTCCATGTTGAACAACTGCTCCTTGCCGGTACGGAAAAACCAGACGTATTTCATCTTGCCGTCCGTCAGTCCGCACCAATAATTATCCGCATGATAACAGGTGGCGTGTTCCAAATCGATATACTCCCTCCATTCCGGCTTTTCCTGCTGCAACAACGGCAACACCGAAGCCCCGTCAATGTCCTGCGGCACCGCACCGCCGGCAACCTCGACAAAGGTAGGCAGAATATCCCTGATTTCCACCACCTGGGGCAGATGGCTGCCCGATTTCACCGTGGTTTGCATACTCTCCGGCAAGCGGAGCATGAAAGGCACGTGGGAAGAACCCTCGTAGGCGTATGTCTTTCGCCAATGGTAATGGTCGCCGAGCATATCCCCGTGGTCCGACACGAACAGAATCACCGAATGCTCATACAACCCTTTCTCTTTCAACGCCTGGACAATCCGCCCTATCTGGTCGTCGATGAACGTAATCGCCGCATAATAATGCCGGCGGGACTCCAAGGCGTGCTCTTTCCCGTAATCCCCGAAAGCGGCGTCCTTTGCCTTCGGATAACCGGCAAATCCGGCAGCCCATTCCCCGATGACGGGCTCTGGAATCTCCACGTCCCGATACATGTCTATGTAACGCTGTGGCGGGTCATACGGGCTGTGCGGACGGGCAAAAGAGACTTTCAGGAACAAAGGCTTGTCCTGATTGTAATGCCGGATAAACTCCACCGCCGTCTCCCCCGTCCAATAGGTCGGATGCAACTTCTCGTCCAAAGGATAGGCGCCACCGGTATGGTCGTTCCACCCGATGCCCAATTCGTCGGGATTCAGTCCGGGAGCCTGCAACTTAAACCAATCCCGGTAGTCGCTCACATAACCGTCCTGCTCGACGCGTCCGCTTTCGTCCACCAGCGTGCCGTGAAAGCCGTGCAGGGACTTTTGCGGAAACCAGTGCATTTTTCCGATGCCAAAGGTGTAATACCCGCATTCCCGTATCATCCGGGGCAATTCGTACTTGTAAGTCCGTGCCACCTTGCCGTATCCCAGCATCCCGTGATGCCAGGGGGACATTCCGGTCAGCAACGCCGCACGGGCAGGCGTACTGCTGGGAGTCGTCGAATAAGCGTTGTCGAAACATACCCCCTCCCTGGCAATGGCGTCCAGATTCGGAGTCTTGACGGCATCGTTCGACCACCCCACGCAATCCCCCCGCTGCTGGTCCGTCATAATCAGAATGATATTCGGTTTCTGGGCAGTCTGAGCCTCTGCCGCCGCCAATCCGGCACACACGGATGCGGTCAAAACCAAAGATTTCTTCATGTCTATCATATTCATACGTTTATTAAAGTTCCATTTCCCTTAACACCTCGCCGCCGTTATTGATGACCTTGACCGTCAATCGCCCGCCGTTTTCAGCCGGACGGTCGTCACCACCGGGCGATGATCCGAAGCCACCGGCTCCTCCAGCACGCGGTTGTTCAAAACGGCATAGGTCTGGCCGTTGCCGGTGAACCCCAGCACGTAATCCAGGCACTCTTCCGGCTGATCCGCCGGGAAAGTTTTCTTTTTCGGATCGGTCAACACCACGAACTTTTCCTGCAAGGCCTTCAACACCGGCGAATCCGGCAAGGCATTCAAATCCCCGGCGAAAAACACCGGCTTGGCAACCTCCGCCAACGCCCCGGTCAGCAGGGGCACGCTCGCCAACTGCTCCTCCTCGGTCAGGGAGAAATGCGTGCAACACACCACATACTCCTCAAACTCGGCCAGCAGCAACACCCGGCTCTCCTCCCGTCCCGGCAAGGGCATATACCTGACGTTCAACGGCTTTTCCTTGGACAACAACCCGACGCCGTATTTGCCTCCCTCATAAGGTATCGCAGGGGCAAACATCCGGTGCATCAACACCTCGTCCGCAATCTGATGCAGCAAATCTTTCCTGCCCGTGCGCAAAGTCGCGCTATCCACCTCCTGGAGCGCAACGACATCGGGCGCCGCCCGCCGGATAACCCCGGCAATTCTTTCCGCATCCAGGCGGTTGTCCAACCCCGCACCGTGACGGATGTTATAACTCATGATTCGAAGAGTCTTTTGCGCCTGACCGGAAACAGCCAGGAAAACCAGCACGAATAAACTTAAAATGACTTTCATGATACTTATTTTTAATCCCTGAAATCCATGGGCAGATTTCTTTTTTGTTGCTGCGGACCGGCAGGCTCCGGATGAGCGGCAGGTTTCCGGGCATCGAAATAATAGATGCCGGCACGGTCGAAATCCCCGTATGCTTTTTCCAGGCGTTTGCTGAAATCGTCGTAATCTTTCACTGCGGCGGGTGTCCAGGCGGCTTCCGCCAGGGCGCAGATGCGCGGGAAGGTCATGAAATCCAAACGCCGGACATCCTGCACCCGCTCCGTCCAAAGATTCGCCTGTATGCCACGGATATGCGCCGTCTGGTCGTCGGGTATCCCCCAGCCGGACATTCCCCGGTCGGGAAAGGCATACACGTCCTCCAACGGGCAGAA
>CAYNXE010000177.1:0-5248 GCA_964400995.1 uncultured Odoribacter sp. | reverse complement strand
ATGCAGTAGTATCTCATACCCCGCCAGGGTATCCGTCTCATTCACGTACCAATGGTCCTCCTCCGAAGTCTCCGGAGTGCCGTCCCCGTAATCCCACATGATTTTATCCACCACTCCCTCAATCCGCGGTTCATAGAGATAGGGCGAGCAAACCAGCGTGTCCAGTGGCACGACGTGCAATGCGGGACGCGGATGCACCGTCAGCACAAGTTGCTCCGACGAACGGCAGGCGGCACGGTTGTCTCCGACCACCTCCAACGTAACGGGATAGCTTCCCGGTTCCCGATAGACATACGAGAACGACGGGGCGAACACGGTGGAATCATCCCCCAGGGTCCATTGCACCCATTGCAAAGGCAGGTCCGTCTCGAAAGCGAAATGAAAGGTATCCCGGTCGCAACGGGACTCTTCCAATAATAACTCCAATTTTGGATTACCCATCACGTTCAGGAATTTGCTGGTCGTATCCGACGAGCATCCGTTATCGACATACAGCAGCACTTTGTACCTGCCGCTATCCCGATAGACGTGGCACGCATTCCACGAGGTATCACGCACCCCGTCCCCGAAATCCCAATACTTGTAGGTAATATCCCGTGCCGTATCGCGCGTATGGTTCGTGAAGCAAAGCTGCTCCCCGACACAGATTTCATCTTTCGGCTTGTCGAAGAACGCCCGTATGCTCTGCGCCAGCACGGTCAACGGTTGCATGACGGAATCTTTGCCGCACTGGTTCTCGGCGACCAGCGACAAATGAAATTCTTTCCTCTCGCTGTCCGTTTCATACACATAATCCCGCGGTTCAAACACGCTCAACGGCTCGGAACCGTCCCCCATATACCAGAGGTATTGATTGCGGGTACCCGTGGAGGTATTGAGCACCTGCAAAGACAAGGGCGAACAATTCCTCCCGCCGTTTGCCAACAGGAAATCCGCCTTGGGCAAGGAGCCGATGCGCAAGGAGTCTGTCTTTTCCGTTTCGTTGCAGACATTGTAAACCCTGAATTTCACCCGATATACGGTATCTTCCGCTGTCGAATAAAAGATTTGCGGCAGGGCGGGAAGCAGCGACTCCGATGTCGTACCGTTCCCCAAAATCCATTCAAAGCGCAGGTTGTGGTCGGCATAGTTTTCCTCTTTTACTCCAATCTGAACCGCCACCTCCGGACCGCATTGTTCATGGGTCGATAAGGTAAAGTCGGCTTGTGGCGCATCATCGACCACTTCGATGACATGGACGGAAGAGGTATCCTGGCACCCCTTTGTCGATTTGGCAATCAAACGGACTTCATAGCGTCCTGCCTGCTCGTAAACGTATTGTCCATTGCCCGGCAAGGTGTCCTGCCGTGCACCGGCATAATATTCCCAAATATACCATAACGACTCCGCCCCCTTCTCTACCGTAAATTCCGCCGGCACGCCACGGCAGTACTGAGGCTGGGAAACGAATGCCGTATCCGGCAGCGCATGCACCCTCATCACCGTGGAATCGACGTTCACGCAACGATGCGAATCCTCGTAACGGTAAAGGATTTGGAAATTTCCCACCTGCTCCGCCCGAAAATGATGCTCCGGCAACACTTGCCCGTCCAGAAGCCACTCTCCCCGGTTCGACTGCCACACGGAACCGGCAACCGAATCTTTTCCAATCAGTAACCGGGGCTCATGGTTCAGGCACATTTCCCGTATGTCGCCCGCCTCGACATACGGCAAGGCCCATACGTGCATGTTCACTTCCGCCGAAGCGACGCAGGAGGCATTGTATAATTTATACACCAACGGCACGTCCTGTTCGTCGTATGCTCCGAATTTCGGATTAAAGTAATAGTTCTCCCCATCGCGAAACAAGATTTCCCCGGCATTCGGCAGGTCCGGATTCTTCAACGACCAGACGCCATTTCCGGGTTCCGCCGTCAACAAGCGCACTTCCGGACTTTGGGAACAAATCGAGTCGTTCCCGATGGCAGTAATCGGTATGTATTTGTCCACCTGGATGCGAAAGGCAACCTCTCCCGGGACATGACAACGGTTCCAATAACTCACATGCACCGCATAGTCCCCGCTCCGGAAACGAATGTCCGGATAAAGCGAAGTATCGGCGGACGTTCCCAAATATTCATATCCGTCACAAACGACCTCCGGATTCTCCGTAATCGTCCATTGCGCCCAACGAATGGCATCGTTATGCGAATCTATGTTTATCAAGTTCCTCCCCTCAAAATCGAAAGGCTCGCAAACGCCCGATACATCTGCGACTGTAACTTCCGGTATTCCGCTCACCGTCACCGGGAAAGCCGGAAATTCCTTGACGGAACAAAGACCTATCGCCTTGACATATACCCGGTAATCTCCGTATTTGGAAAAAGTTATCTCAGGCAATCGTTCGGTTGAAGTCTTCCCCCCGTCTTGAAAGGCATAGCCGTCTTCCGCCCCTTCCACGCGCCATTCCCATTGAAGCCCGCCTTCCACATTGGTCGTGTTCATGAACGACACCGCATCTCCTTCGCAGATTTCGCCCGTCCCCACCATCGTAATGTCTCCCGATATGACCGAATCATAAACGTGAAAGGTCCGGGTATCCTTCAAAGAATCTTCATCGCATCCCTGCGTATGGGAGGTCAGTACCACATTCACCCGATAGTCTCCCGACCGCTGAAAATTGATTTTCGGATATTCGGCCGAAGCATCGTCTATCGTAAATCCCTCATCCTTGTTGCCTCCCGATGTCCGTTCAATCGTCCATTGGACTTCCGGAACATTGTTGAACCATTGGTAGGTCACGAAGCCTTTCATGTCATGTTCTCCGGGACAGAGGCTGACATTTTCCTGCAACTCGACTTTCGGGTCCTTTTGTACGACAACCCGGAAGGTCGTGTCCAATATTCCGCAATAGCTGCTTGCCGCTCCCCTTACTTCATAGGTGCCCCAGTGATTGAAAGCGATGACCGCCACACTGTGGTTGTTGCCATAGGCATATTCCGTACTTCCGTCCAGCGGGGATACCGTCCAGGCGTATTGCATGCCTCCTTCCGCCGCTTCGGCATTTAAACTGAATTGCAGGCTTTCCCCCTCGCAAACCAACGAGTCTATGGCACTTCCCGTCATCGACATCGCCGAATTGCGCACCCGGAGGCTACCTGTTCTCAACTTCTCCGACCCTTGCTCCGGACAACCGGCTGAGTTCAGTTCCACCGTAAAACGATATTCTCCCGGCTTTTCAAACAATATCGCCGGATAGGGCGTGTTTTCATCGCCGGTGACAAACTGCCAGCCGTCTTTCGGCTGTATCGACCATTTTACCCAAGCCTCGTTGTTATAAAATTGGAATCCCGCCGAACTACCGGGATAAAACAAATAGTCCTCTCCGGGGCATACCGCCTCCGGCAATTCCAAGAAGAGAATCGACGGGTCTTTGCGCACATGCACTTGAAATACCGTATCCACTGCCCCGCATCCGCCGGGAGCAGACATCCGCAATTTCACCTCGTAGTTTCCGTACCTGCCGAATTTTATGATCGGTGAAGCGCTTTTCATATCGGTATTGTTTATGAATTCGACTCTCGTCATGGGTTGCACCGACCATTCATATTGCAGATTGTCGCCAATGGAACTATTCGCAAACCTGACAGTTCCGTTTTCGCATATATTCAGCGGCGTCGTATCTATCTTGACCGTTACGGCGGGGTCATATATCGTTACCTCTTTCGTATCGGTCAGTTTCGTTCCGCCGCATCCGACGTCCGGCAACCGCAACGCCACCTGGTAAACTCCCGCCTGCTTAAACCGGAAAACCGGATAGACTGACTGCGCATCCGTTCCGTTTAGCCACTCCACGTCCGCATTATTCGTTCCTCCCCTTCGGGTAATCGTCCACTTCGCACCTTCCGCATTGCCGTTCCACGAAACTGAAAGAAAATCAGCCATATTCCATATATCCGGCAAGCACGCCTTGTCCGGCACCTCATAACGGTCTATATTGGGGTCTTGTATAACGGTGATTATCGTATCCGTTTGATCATTCGAGCAGGAATTTTCCACTTGTAGAGTTACCCGATATTTCCCCCAATGATCGAATTTCAATTTCAAGTCCCATCCATTGTTTACATATTCAGGTACCGGAAAACCCTCCAAAGACACCACAGACCATAGCGATACAATCTCATCACCCCAGCTGTCATTGTCAATATACAACTCTTCTCCCGTACAAAGCTTATCCTTATCCGGTATCATAATAGCCTCTGTCCGCGCTATCAAATCCACCGGATGTTCTATTGAATCCGTCGCACAAGCATAGTCATTGCTGACTTTTAATTTTATCTTATAAGGATTAGCATCTGTGTATTCAACATAAGGTTCCCAATCTTCCGATATTTTGCCGTTCCCAAAATCCCAAAATACAATCGTATTAGCATCACTACAATCCGAACCTGTTCCTCCTCTTGTTTCATTTCGAAGGCTTATTTTCTCATAGGTGCACACTTTTCCTTTCCCTAAACGATCAAACGTATATAGTGCTTCAAAAGGGACCGCCACATATTCTGAAACAGTCCCCAGTTCAACTTCCTCTGTATTACATTCGTTTTTATAGCTCAACGAAACTTTAAACACCTTATCATGCCCCAAGTGCAGCATTTCGCAATAAGATTTCTCATATTGATGCACAAACATCCCCTGCCCATTCACTAGTTTCGAATGGTCGAACTCTTCTATAGCACTGCCATCATCGTAATTCAAAAAATAACGAGTCCCTTCCGAATCTTCTGATAAAATTTTTACAATATACTTTACATCGGAATATAAACATTTTACCGACTCATCCTCTTTCTCCAATCTTGCATTCACCCTTCCCACAATTTTCAAAGAATACGATTTTACAACCTCGCCCCCATCTGCTTTTACTCCGATAAATTGCAATGTAAACTTTCCTTTCTCTCCATATTCCAGCGTCTTGGAGCTGCCCGATTCGACCATATCAATCACATCATCCCCCTCTTTCAATCGCAATTTAAAAGAAGCGAATTTACCCGGTTCCGTTTCATTCTTCACCTGAAAACGAAAAGGCGGTTCAGAGTCATTGCAAATCAATATATTACCATCTACCACATCATTCCTATACGACAACTTCAAATCATCCACCGTCTGCCCATACCCCTTCCCTGCCGGCAGGAACGCCAGCGCGGAGAGCAGCAACAGCCATACGATATATCTATATTTCATCATATTCACCACTATAAATATTTAAACGGCT
>CAYNXE010000176.1:0-5281 GCA_964400995.1 uncultured Odoribacter sp. | reverse complement strand
CAGACGGCTTTGATGATTGTACGGTCCGCCGGCATTGACCCGGCAACGGGAAATGAGGTGTACATCAAGCGGAACGGCGAGTTGAGTTTCGAGTATGATTCCGATGACAAGGTCGATATCGGGGATATGAGACCGACAATCGAGGGAAATGTGAATACCAATCTGAGCTGGAAGGGATTTAACCTGTATTTGCTATTCAAATACCAATATGGAGGCAAGATTTATAATGCTACGCTGGCATCCAAGGTGGAAGGGGCAAGTCCTTACAAGAATGTCGACCGGCGGGCTTTGTACGACCGTTGGAAGAATCCGGGAGACCAGGCGAAATTCAGAAGAATCAGCGACACTTCGACTCCTTATCAGACGAGCCGGCTGGTTTTCGACGACAACCTGTTGTCTTTGCAGAGCGTTTCGCTGTCGTATGAACTGCCTTTGGGCATAGCTCGGAAATTGTATATGGAACGTCTTAAAGTATTGTTCAGTACCAGCGATTTGTTCCGTTTGTCATCGGTGAAACAGGAAAGGGGTACCAGCTATCCGTTTGCCCGGACGTTTAATTTCGGTTTGAATGCCACCTTTTAGTCGTTAACAGATTAATGATAGTATATATGAAAGCAAAAAATAGCATTTGGAATGTGTTGTGGGTATTGTTGATATGCTCCTGCAATTCTTGGTTGGATGTGAAATTGATAAACCAAAGTTCGGAATCGGAATTGTTCAGTTCTGAACAGGGGTTTATCGAAGCGTTGGCAGGAGTATATTACGATATGTCGGCGAGTACGCTGTACGGACAGAATCTTTCGTTCGGAATGATAGAAGTGATGTCAAGGACATATGATTATTCTGCGGTACCCAACGGGATAAAGATATTCCGGGATTACGATTATGAAGATGCGGACATGGAGAGCTATATTTATCTCGTGTGGCGCGGATTGTATGCCAACATTGCGGCGATTAACAATATTCTGGAATGGAGTGACAGAAACGCTTCGGTGTTGAGCGAGGCGCGGCGTGGCCAGATAAAGGGAGAAGCTTTGGCGCTTCGGGCATTGCACCATTACGATGTTTACCGACTTTTCGCACCCGATGTGAAACGAGACAAGGATGTTCGGATGCTGCCCTGGCAGGGAAAGTTTGGCGTACAGGCTCCAGAAGTCTATGCTACCGCAGATTTTCTGGGATTGGTGATAAAAGATTTGAACGATGCGTTGCAATTGCTTGAAAACGACCCGATTCGTTCCGTGGTTCCTTACGAATGGGGCAACGGGGAGAAAGAAAACAAGGACCAGTCAGACCAATATGTCGCCCGGATGAATTACTATGCGGTAAAGGCTTTGCTGGCACGGGTGTATCTGGACATGGGCGGTGATTATAAGCAAGAAGCCCGCAAGTTGGCAGAAGAGGTCATCGAAAGCGGAAAATTTGCTTTGCTGGATTATGAAAAGAGCCTGAAAGTGGAAAATGCAGCGGATAAGGATTTGCTTTTTTCAGATGAACATATTTTTTCTCTGCGGAATAAAAACATCAAAGAGAATGCGAAAAGCCGGCATAAGCAGGTATTGGACCAAGATGGAAATTTGCAAATGGCTGGAGGGTTTCAAATGAGCATATACGAAGGAGATTTTGAGGATTATCGTTTGGAGTGGTTCAAGAGTCCGGTTTATATCTGCAAGTTCAATTCCGACAACAGCGAGCGTTTTTTTCCGAAAGTTCCGGTGATTCGCTTGTCGGAGATGTATTTGATTGCTGCCGAGGGCTGGATGGAGGACGACCCGGAGCATGCTTCCGAATTGTTGCAGACGTTCAAACAGTCCCGGACTCCGAAAGAGGTGTTGCCCCAGATGGTGACAGAAGAGGTGATATTGCAGGAGATTCGCAAGGAATTTGTGGGCGAGGGCGTGCTTTTCTTCGCTTATAAACGTTTGCACCATGATATTTCGGGAAATACCGTTGACGAACGGAAAGCCGCCAGCGATGAGATTTTTGTATTCCCGTTGCCGGAAGTTGAATATGAATATGGAAACAGTACCAAAAAATGAGACTATGAAAAAGATGATATACATGATTTGTCTGCTCTGCTTTTGCTTGCAGGGATGTGACAATGAGGTTAAATACCAGTATGACGATGTGAATCGGCTGTATTTTGATTTTGTCGATTCCGTCCGGTTTTCATTTGGGAAATTGCCGGAGGAGGTGACGGTGGATACGGCTAAAATCGTGGTTCGATTGCTGGGAAATGCTTCCGCTGAGCCTCGAACTTATCGGGTAAAAGTGCTTGAAACGGGGAAACGTTTGAAGGGAACCACCGATATGGTTGCCGGGGTGCATTATAAACCGTTGGAAGAAAAACAGGTGTTCGGTCCCGACCGTTTTCAGGATACCCTTCGGATAGTATTGTTCCGTGAACCTCTGAGTGCCAGTTTCCGGAATCCGGAGTTCAAGACGTTGATGCTGGCATTGGAGCCGGGGGATGATTTTCAGGTGGAGCTCGATGAAGGAAGAGAGATGAAGTTGTCGGTAAATAATTTCCTGGCGGCTCCGGTCTGGTGGGAAGAGTATTCGAACTTGTTGAAGTGGTATCATCCCAAGAAGTGGCTGTTTCTGATAGAACAGAGTGCGAGGTTTGAGGATGAAAACGAGTTTACCGGCACCGATGCGGAAATGCAGATAAAATCTTGGGTGATGGAGGACTGGTTGAAAAAGAATGTGATTATCGATGACGAGACCGGCATGCGGGTAACCATGTCCGGTTTGGAGGAACTTACAAATTGAAATTAATGCAGTTCGTTATGAAAAAAATAGTTTTTCTTTTATATGCGATGATTTTTGCCTGGGCGTGTTACGATGATAAGGGCAATTACGATTACAGGGAAATCAACCAAGTGACGATTCAGGGGATTGATACGCTGATTCGTTGCGATCAAATGGATTTGCTGGTCATTCCGGTGGAATTGGAGGGAACCCAGTATGCGGATACCAACCGATTTACCTATCTTTGGGAGGTCAACCGGGAATCAGTGGCAAGGACCAAGGATTTGAGGATATATGCCAATTTTCCGTTGGGGGAGAATGTTGCCCGTTTTGTCGTGACGGACAAGGAATTAGGGACCAAGGCTTTCCGGAATTTTAGCATCAATGTGTCGAGTTCCACTGCCGGAGACGGGATATTGGTCTTGAGTAAATACCAAGGACATGCTGAATTGTCTTTCAAACGTCTGGACAAGGAGGGTAGTGTCTTTACCCCCAATTTCTATGAGGCGATTGTTGGATATCCATTGGGTGTTGAACCCAAAAAAATGCACCGGAATTATTTGCTTGATTTGGAGTATAACAATTCGGGGTTGATTGTTGAGACGGATAATCATTTGAAGAGTCTGGACGAAACGACGCTTCAGGAGATAGGGCAGGACAAATATGTGGACCATACGTTCTTTACCGCCAGTTCGCCACAGTGGTTGCCGGGAGTGACGGATTTCGACGCACAGGCGTGTTTGTATCTGCCTAGTAAGATGATGATGTTTGATGTCTGTTATCTATATGCCGTTGCCAATGGTGGATTATGGGCTTGTCAGACTGTAGATATAAGAGCTATGGATGGTGATTTTCAAAGGATGAGCAATGTGTACAAAAAGAGTCCACTGGGTGGCGTATTGTCTCCGGTTATTTTCATGCCGGTATGGGCAGAGAGTTCTGATCGTAGTAAGTCATACGTATTCGATGAAACGTATGGGCACTTTTTGCAAGCTCCAAGTTCTGGAAATTTGTCAGATTGTCCGACTTTGGGCGAATATCCCGGCTACAAGCTGATATACGGAACGCATACCGCTACTGCCAATTACTCCGTGGCGATATTGAGCAACGGTTCGGATTACAAGATGCTGTATCTGAAGCTTTCCTCTCCCTTCAGCGTGGTTGCCGAAGTGGAAGTGTCTGCCGATGTCGTGAACGAAACGACTTCCTGGTATCCGGTGCGCACGGAACCTTACCTGTTTTTTGCCACGGCAGACAAATTATACCGTTACAATTTGCGGGAACTGGAAAACGGTATTGCTCCTGGTGCCAAAGATGTGGTTTGGGAGTTGAGTGCTGTCGGGTATGAGGGAGATGCCCAAATCACCTGTATGTCGGCTGCCAGAACGGAGCAGGAACTGTTGTTGGGTATTTCCCGTTATGGAGCGGACAGTGATGCGATGTCAGACGAACTGAAAGGGGATGTGCTGGTATTGAAACTGGATGACCGCAGTTTGATTCAGAAATACACGGGCGTCGCCGGACGTCCGGTGGATGTGATGATCAAGTATCAACAATATAGTTATAGCGGTACCGGGGATGAAATGCACTGGTAACCGTTCTTGAAAATGGATTCATGACTACAAGGGGCTGTCGACCACAGCCCCTTGTTTTGTGTCATACCTCTTGTTGTGTGAGGTGGTAAAGAATTTTGCTATGATCATCCCCAAGTCTCAGAAATTTGTCGTAACTTTGTAAAACACTTAATAATATAGAGATAAACTCATGGCAAGACCTATAGCAGAAACCCCGGTTTTGACAGGCGATGATGCTGTTCGCTTCGAGAAGCTCAGGTTAGAGGTGGAGAATCTAACCAAGGAGCAACGTGCCGAGAATACAAGAAAACTCAAGGCGGCAGTAAGGAAAGCGAAGGAATACATCACTATCTGTATATAGGATGAAGCTTGTAAGACTTTCTCCTGATACCGAACTTAACGGGTTTGATTGCGGAGACGAAGATTTGAATAACTTTCTTGTCGAGGATGCCAAAGTTTTTTCCGACAAACGTATTGCAACTTCTTTTATCCTTGAAGATGAAGGTCATATTGTTGCCTACTTTTGTTTGCTCAATGATAAAATCAGCAGGCAGGAGGTGGTAAACAGTCAATGGAAGAAAATAAAAGATAGTTTTCCGGACGGCAAGAAGTTCGGAAGTTATCCGGCGATAAAGATTGGGAGGTTTGCGGTTTCAATGCGGTATAAAGGACGGAATATCGGGACGGACCTGCTGAATCTGCTTAAGGGTATGCTCAATGACAACCCCAGTTATTCGGCATTTAGGTATCTCACGGTTGACGCTTATCTCTCTGCCATGGATTTTTATCAAAAGAATCATTTCAAAGTTTTGTCCGAGAAGATTGTGAATGAACATACGCGCTTGATGTTTTTCGATATGCTGGAGTTGGTGTAGTTCGATGAATTTTTTGCATGGTCTGTATTTTGACGATGAAAACGACTAACTGTTGCCGAATTATTGTGTAACTTGCCGAGC
>CAYNXE010000175.1:1710-5306 GCA_964400995.1 uncultured Odoribacter sp. | reverse complement strand
AAAACGCATTGACCTTCTCTCCCTGCCGGACGTCATATTCAATGGATTCCCCTTGCTTGAGCGTCCGGGATTTCTCCCCGTCAGGCAATTTATTGTCGGCAAAAACAGCAGACAGATACGTTCCGAATTCCTTCAAACGGGCAACATCCACTTCGTGAATCAAGCCTCTCCGGTCCGGCGGAATGTTCAGCAGCAACACGGAATTGTAACCGACAGATTGAAAATAGATATTGACCAAATTGGACAAGGAACGGACTTTGGCATCCTGGTCCTCGTGATAAAACCAGCCCGGACGAATAGAAACGTCCACTTCGGAAGGATACCAGAAGACCCGATTGGCTGCCACGACCTTCTCCCGGCTTCCCAAATCTTTAGCCGTTCCCTTCAAACCCAAACGCTTGTTTTCTTCCTCGGATTCCTTGTAACTGGACGACCAGTAGGGAGTGACGCTCCATTCCGTCTCACGTCCCAATCCCCGTTCGTTACCGACCCAACGGATGTCGTTTCCCGTTATGGCCTTCACGGCATTGGGTTGCAGACTGTCGATGACGGCATTGAACAACTCCCAGTCGTAAACCTGTTTCTTGCCATTGGGTCCCTCACCGTTGGCTCCGTCAAACCAAACCTCGTCCACCTGCCCGTAGTTGCTCAACAACTCTTCCAACTGGGCGACAAACATCCGGTTGTAAGCCGGGGAATCCCCGTAACACGCCGCATTCCGGTCCCAGGGCGACAAATATACCCCGAATTTCATACCGTACTTGTCGCAGGCTTTCCGCAAATCACCGACCACATCCCCTTTTCCTTCTTTCCAGGGAGAGGAAGCGACCGAATGCTTCGTGGTCTTGGTCGGCCAAAGGCAAAAGCCGTCGTGATGTTTCGCCGTGATAATCACCATTTTAAATCCACCGTCCTTCAACGCCTTGACCCACTGCTCGCAATCCAGGTCTGTCGGATTGAACAAAGCCGGGTCCTCTTTCCCGTCTCCCCATTCCCGTCCGGTGAACGTATTGATACCGAAATGAATAAAGGCCGTCAGTTCCAACTGCTGCCAATTGTATTGCCCCTCCGTGGGTACTACCCGGGTGGACATTTCAATCTTTTGCTCCGGCGTCGCCCCTTCCGGAAAAACCACATCTTTGACATAATATTTTCCATTCATTTGGCATCCGGTCAATGCCACCGCCAAAAGCAAACCCGCCCAACAACCTATTCCTTTTTCCATAACCATACCATTCTATTTTGATTAAAACTCCACATCTTCAAAACCAACCGACCTCATTCATCCGGCCACGGACACGGCTGTCCGCTTGCCTTGAACGATGGGCGTTGCGCGTTGACGGACCTCAAATACTTGCCCAACAATCCGGACAATTTCTTCACCCGTTTCGGCTGTTCCGCAGCACAATCCCGCTTCTCCCCGATGTCCTCCCGGATATTGAACAGCTCTTTCCGTCCGTCCTCATAATAATATACTAATTTCCAGTCGCCGTCCCGAATAACGGAAGTAGGTGCGATTCCGGGACCGGTAGCTCCCCACAGATTCGGATAATGCCAGTAGAACCTCCGTCCTTTCGACGGATTGCCCGTTCCCCGCAACAAAGGGACGAAACTCACGCCGTCCACCGTCTGCACCGTCCGATACCCTTTCACACCCGCCATTTCCAACAAAGTAGGATAAAAATCCTCGATGATTACGGGTTCATTGCAAACGGAACCTGCCGGAGTCACGCCGGGCCATTTCACAATCATAGGTTCCCGGATACCGCCTTCATAAGCAGAACCCTTGCCGCTGTTCAGCGGAGCATTCTGCGTATGCGGCGGCTCCCCGTCTCTCCACTCCGGGAAAGACGCCAGTCCCCCATTGTCCGACATAAACAGAATAATGGTATTGTCCGTCAAGTGATATTTCTCCAGATAATCCAGCAAATCCCCCAGGCTTTTATCCATTCCTTCCACCAGCGAGGCATAAGCCGCCTCCTTGGGAGACAAGCCTTTGTCCACGTATTTCTGATAAAAACGCATATCCCGGTCTATCGGCACGTGCACGGCATAATGAGCCATATACAAAAAGAACGGCTGTTGGTATTGCCGGGCCTTGTCCAACGCTTTCTCCGCCTCAACGGTCAACACTTCGGAAAGGAAAATGTCCTTGCCCCAATACTCCTTCAGTCCAGGAACGGCGAACCAGGGATTAGGCTTGCCGTCGGTACGGTTTCCGAAATTCTTTTCGCTCAGATACGAGGTCGGCGCACCACCGGCATGTCCGGCGATATTCACCTCGAATCCCAGGTGACAAGGATTTTCCCCGGGCGTATCCACCGCTCCGAAATGCGCCTTTCCGCAATGAATGGTATGATATCCCCCGTCTTTCAGCAATTGCGCCAAGGAAGTCACCTGACAGGTACGCTCTATCCCCGGCACCTGGCAAATGCCGTTCACGTTCCACTCCGGCAATTGCAACACCTCGCTCTCCATATCCGTGGATTGATTCTTCGGATAGGTCCAGTTCGTCACCCGGTGCCGGGCGGCATTCATCCCCGAGAAGAGGCTGCAACGGCTGGGCGAACTGATACTGCACGCATAAGCCTGGGTGAACTTCATCCCCTGGGCAGCCAGACGCTCCATATTCGGCGTCTCGAAACGGTCATTCAAAGCCGTTCGCCGTTCCCAGAAGGGCACCGACGTATCCTGCCACCCCATATCGTCCACCAAAAACAAAATGATATTGGGACGGTTCTCAGGCTGGGCGGCATGCAAAACGCCCATGCCCGCCCAGGGAACCGCAACCAGCGACAACCACTTTCTGCCCATCATCTTCTCAATTTAGGGTCCGAATCGGGTCGTCGTATTGCACCTGCAATTTTTCCAGTTCCGCCCTCAACTCCTTCGTCAGCTCTTCCGTACCCGGTTTCCCGTACAGATTATTCATTTCCATCGGATCTTCCTGGAGGTCATACAATTCCCAGGCATCCACGTCATTGTAAAAATGAATCAATTTATAACGTTCCGTTCTCACGCCATAGTGACGGCACACGGAATGTTCCGCCGGATATTCATAAAAATGGTAATACAAAGATTTTCTCCAGTCGGCAGGCTTCTCCCCTCTCAGCAAAGGCAACAGGGATACGCCCTGAATATCCTCCGGAATCGGCAGCCCTGCCAAATCCAGGAAAGTCGGCGTATAGTCGATGTTCTGCACCAACTGCTCTACGTCTCCGCGATACTCGTATCCTTTCGGCAAACGCATAATCAGCGGGGTACGCATGGATTCTTCATACATAAAACGCTTGTCAAACCAGCCGTGTTCTCCCATATAGAACCCCTGGTCGGAAGCATAAACCACCAACGTATTGTCCAGCAGTCCCTCTTTCTCCAGTTCATCGAGCAATCGACCCACATTGTCGTCCAACGATTTCACCACCTTCGCATAATCCCGCATATAACGCTGGTATTTCCACTCCGCCAAAGCCTTTCCAGTCAGCTTGGCTTTCTTGAACTGGTTGATAATCGGCTGATAATGGCGATTCCAAGCAGCTTTCTGCGCCTTGTTCATGCGTCCGTAAGTACCCATGGTATCGTTCTGACGAACATAA
>CAYNXE010000175.1:0-1700 GCA_964400995.1 uncultured Odoribacter sp. | reverse complement strand
TCCAGCATCTTCAAATCATAAATCATCGTCATGTCCTTGGCGATGTTCATCTCCTGCTTGCGCGCCGCGATACGTCCCTGGTAATCGTCCCAGAAATTGGCAGGCATTTCAAAAGTCTTGTCCTCATAAAGCGCCAGGTCGCAGGTATCCGACATCCAGTTCCGGTGAATCGCCTTGTGATGCACGAACATACAGAACGGCTTGGTCGTATCCCTTTGATTTCTCAACCAGTCGATGCTCATATCTGTGATGATGTTGGTCACATAACCCTCTTTGCGGATTCTTCCCTCCGGAGTAATGAAATCGGGATTATAGTAATCTCCCTGTGCCGGCAAAATCGTCCAGTAATCGAAACACGTCGGCGTACCGCCCAAGTGCCATTTTCCGATCATCGCCGTCTGGTAGCCCCCCTGCTGGAGCAATTGCTGCACGGTTTGCTGCTCACCGTTAAAGATTTTTCCGCCCTCGTTGTCCGTATAACCGTTCTTGTGGCTGTGTTTTCCGGTCAACAACACCGCCCGGCTCGGTCCCGACAGGGAGTTGCACACAAAACTATTCGTAAACTTCACGCCCTCCCTGGCGATGCGGTCCAGATTCGGCGTCTCCATGTGACGCTGGTCATAACAACTCATCATCTGGTAAGCGTGGTCGTCCGTCATAATATACACAATGTTCAACGGCTTTTGGGACGCATTCTTGTTCCCGCCCGCACATCCGTTCAGCGCAGCCAGCCCCGCCAACGGCAAAATACAATTTACAGTCTTCATATAGTAGTTTGTTTTAAGATTTCTGCACAACAGGACAAGTATAGCCATTTGCCAAAAAAAATGCAAACAAATGCTACATTATTTTTGCACCTGTCTGCTGAAATGCGGGCAACCGCTCCGGCTCGTCCGGCAACCCGTCTTTTATAAAAAAAGAGACCGTCCGAAGACGGTCTTTTCAATTAGCCTAAATATGTCTTTAAGAGTTTGCTTCTGGAAGAATGTCGCAACCGGCGAATGGCTTTTTCCTTGATCTGTCGGACGCGTTCCCGGGTCAGCCCGAACTTCTCTCCGATTTCCTCCAAGGTCATCTCCTGGCAGGATATGCCGAAAAACAACCGGATAATATCGCGTTCCCGCTCGGTCAGCGTGGACAAAGCCCTGTCCACTTCCGTCGAAAGCGACTCGTTGATCAACGTCTTGTCGGCGATAGGCGAATCGTCATTGACCAGCACGTCCAGCAAACTGTTGTCCTCCCCTTCCACAAACGGTGCATCCACGGAAATATGGCGTCCCGACACCCTCAGGGTATCCGCTACCTTCTCCGCCGGCAAATCCAAAGAATCCGCCAGTTCCTCCGGCGACGGACGCCGCTCGTTCTCCTGCTCGAACCGCGAAAACGCCTTGTTGATTTTGTTCAGCGAACCCACCTGGTTCTAAGTCAAACGCACAATCCGCGACTGTTCTGCCAAGGCCTGCAAAATGGACTGACGAATCCACCATTCGGCGTAAGAGATGAACTTGAATCCACGGGTTTCATCAAATTTCTCAGCAGCCTTTATCAAACCTAAATTTCCCTCGTTAATCAAATCGGGCAAACTCAAACCTTGATTCTGATATTGTTTAGCTACTGAAACGACAAACCGCACATTCGCCCTCGTCAACTTCTCCAAAGCCTTTTGATCCCCTTTCAGGATTCTCTGTGCCAGCTCCACT
>CAYNXE010000174.1:0-5307 GCA_964400995.1 uncultured Odoribacter sp. | reverse complement strand
GGAATGTCCGTCAATATGCTAACTCTCTTTGCTCTCGTACTCGTCATCGGCACCGTGGTAGATGACGCAATAGTCGTCGTCGAAGCCGTACAGTCCCGGTTCGACAGCGGATGCCGTTCGCCCCGCCGGGCTACGGAAGAGGCAATGCAGGGAATCGCTCGTCCGCTCGTCACCACCTCCCTCGTATTTATGGCGGTATTCATCCCGGTTTGCTTCATCGGCGGTGCGACAGGCAAATTCTACACCCAATTCGGTCTGACCATGGCAGTCGCCGTCTGCATCTCCACCTTCAATGCCCTGACGCTTAGTCCGGCATTGTGCGTACTACTGATGAAACCAACAACGGCTTCCGGAAAAACCTCCCGCTTTGCCGCAGCCTACGATGCCGCCTTCCGGGGGATGACCCGCAAATACAAAACCGCCGTACTGGTGCCGCTCCGCCACAAACTCCTTGCCGGCATTCTGCTGATTGCCGCCACCTGCGCATTTTTCTATCTGCTAAATGCGACCAAAACGGGACTTGTTCCCGATGAAGACACCGGAACTATCGTGGTAGATGTACAGGCAGCGCCCGGAACAAGCCTTGCCCAAACGGAACGTATCCTGAAAAACATCGAAGACCGAATAAAAGACACCCCGCAATTTCAAATCTACTCCAAATCGATAGGACTGGGCATGCTTGCCGGACAAGGAGCCTCCAACGGTACATTCATCATCCGACTGAAGCCGTGGGAGCAGCGGACAGGAAGCAAGGACGATAACCGTTCCGTCATCGCCGACCTTTATCAACGGCTCTCGGACATTACCGATGCGCGAATAATGATCTTTGCCCAACCCATCATCGCCGGATATGGCGTAACAAACGGCTTTGAGGTGCACATGCAGGACAGACGCGGTGGTTCAACCGAAGATTTGCAACGTCACGCACAAGCATTCATCGCGGCATTGAACGAACGTCCGGAAATAGCGCGGGCACAAACCTCCTTCGACACCCGCTACCCGCAATACCGGGTGGAAGTGGATGCCGCCCTCTGCAAACGTGCGGGCGTATCGCCCTCGGACATCCTCGATGCCCTTTCCGGCTACGTCGGAGGCGTCTACACGTCGAACATCAATCGCTTTTCCAAGCTATACCGGGTGATGATACAGGCTTCACCCAGATACAGGGCGGACGTCCAGTCCCTCGACGGACTGTTCGTGCGCACTGCGTCGGGCGAAATGTCGCCCATCAGCCGCTATGTCACCCTGACCCGTGTTTACGGTTCAGAATCCCTGTCGCGCTTCAACCTCTTTCCGTCCGTTGCCGTCAACGGTGCACCGGCTACCGGATACAGTTCCGGACAGGCTCTGAATGCCATCCGTGAAGTCGCCGCGCAGACGCTTCCGGCGGGATACGGCTATGAGTTCGGCGCTATGTCGCGCGAAGAGGCTTCGGCAGGCAATACATCCACCTGGGTATTCGGCATCTGCATCGTCTTCATCTACCTGATACTGTGTGCCCTCTACGAAAGTCTGTTCATACCGCTCGCCGTCATTCTCTCCATTCCCTTCGGACTGTTCGGCTGTTTCCTCTTTGCCAAACTATCCGGCATAGAAAACAACATTTATATGCAGACCGGCATCATCATGCTCATCGGGCTGCTTGCCAAGACCGCCATACTTCAGACGGAATACGCTTCCGAATGCCGCAGCAGAGGTATGAGCATCACGGCATCGGCGGTTGCCGCAGCAGTTGCCCGGCTTCGTCCCATCCTGATGACCTCGCTGACGATGATATTCGGACTGCTTCCGATGATATTTTCCACAGGTGTAGGCTGCAATGGCTCACGCTCGTTGGCAATGGGTACGATAGGCGGTATGCTGGTGGGTACGGTGTCCTTGTTGCTCTTCGTGCCGTTGCTATTCATCGTGTTCCAGCATATCCAAGAAAAAATAACGACTTTATTTTCAAATACCTCCCTCGAACCATGAAACAACCGTGCATCATCTCTCTCGCAATCTGCCTGTTGGCAGGCTGTGGTACATACAAACCCTATTCCCGGCCGGAAATAGAAACCGAGCCCCAATACCGTCATACGGAAAATACGGCTGATACAGCAACGATTGCCTCGCTTTCCTGGCGTGAGTTTTTCATCGACACCTGCCTGCAAGTCCTCATTGAACAGGGCTTACAACAGAATACGGATTTGCAGATCGCACGTCTGAAAATTGAGGAAGCCGAAGCGGTACTGATGAACGCTCGTCTTTCTTACCTGCCGGCGTTGTCACTCTCACCGGAAGTCGGTGTCAGCCGTTACGCCGGAAACACATCGAAGACCTACCATATAGCAGCTTCGGCCAATTGGGAACTCGATATATTCGGAAAGAATACCAACGCCAAACGAGGCGCAAGTGCGGCTCTTGATGGTAGCCGTGATTACGCCCAAGCCGTACAAACCCGTTTGATAGCTGCGATTGCCGACAGTTATTACACGCTGCTGATGCTTGACGAGCAAGTGAAAATCGGCGAACGGACATCGGACAGTTGGGAGGAAAGCATCCGCACACTTGAAGCCTTAAAACGTGGAGGAGAAGCGAACGATGCCGCCGTATTACAGGCACGCGCCAACCGAATGACGCTTGAAAGTTCGCTACTGGCTCTGCACAAAAGCATCGCCGATACGGAAAACGCTCTCTCGGCATTGCTTGCTCTGCCGTCGCAACGCATAGCCCGAGGCACATTGTCGGAAACGACATTCCCCGAATCGGTTTCTGTGGGCATACCGGTACAGTTACTTGCCAACCGCCCCGACGTGCGACAAGCGGAACGCAATCTGGCAGAAGCATTTTACGCCACCAATGCTGCCCGGTCGGCGTTTTATCCGAGCCTTACGCTCTCGGGCACGCTCGGCTGGACAAACAACGGAAGCGGCATCGTGACCAACCCCGCCGACTGGTTCGCTCGTACCGTTGGCTCGCTCGTGCAACCACTCTTCCACCGCGGGACAAACCGGGCCAATCTCAACATAGCGAAAAGCCGGCAGGAAGAAGCGCTGCTGCACTTCCGGCAATCCCTGCTCGATGCCGGCAAAGAGGTGAACTATGCGCTCACGGCATGGCAGACCGCCCGGAAACAAATCGAACTCGGGATCCACCGCATAACCACCTTGCGCGAAGCTGTGCGCAAAACCGAACTGCTGATGCGCCATTCATCCACAACCTATCTCGAAGTGCTCACTGCCCGCCAAGCACTGCTCACCGCCGAAACCGAACAAGCACAGCACCGCTTCGAGAGCATTCAAGGCGTCATCAACCTGTACCACGCCTTAGGCGGTGGCAGTGACTAAAACACTGGTTCCAATTCCCATTTCCTTTTCCGGTAAAGGAGAAAATGCAGGTAAACTTGCTTTTACCCCCGTTTATTCGTATCTTTGACTTCGCCAACAAAACGAAAAACGGTGAATTACATTGACTTCATCATCCTGCTCTTTCTGTTCTTCGGTGCATACCGGGGATTCTCGAGAGGTTTGATTATCGAGGTGGCGACTTTCCTTGGACTGATTCTGGGTGTATGCCTGGCCATCAGCCATTCGTCCTACACGGAAGGTATCCTGCGCGACTTCCTGAACATATCGTCCTCTTACCTGTCCTACATCGCCCTGGCGGTCACGTTCATCGTGGTGGTGGTGGCGGTATTCATCATCGGGAAAGTGCTTACCAAAATCGTCGACATCATTGCGCTGGGGCTGCTAAACAAATTGCTGGGCACGGCGTTGGGCATCCTGAAATACTTTATCATCGTCTGCGTATTACTGCTGATTGTGTCCGCATTGAACGAAAAATTCCACTTCATCAGCGAAGAAACTATCCGGAAGAGTCTATTATTCGGTCCTTTTCTTAACTTTGCAACCCGGATATACAATTTCATCCGATATTAACCTGAATATACGATAAAACAATCAAATATGAATTTTGTTGATGAACTGAAATGGAGGGGCATGATTCACGACATCATGCCCGGTACGGAAGAATTGCTGGCAAAGGGCCAGACCACGGCTTACGTCGGAATTGACCCGACCGCTGATTCCCTGCATGTGGGACATCTGGTGTCCGTCATGATGATGAAACATTTCCAAATGGCGGGACACAAGCCTATCTTTATCATCGGAGGAGCTACCGGCATGATTGGCGACCCCAGCGGGAAATCCCAGGAACGGAACCTGCTGAACGAGGAGACCATTCACAAAAACATGGAGGGCATCAAGGCGCAATTGTCCCGGTTCATCGACTTCAACTCGACGGCTTCCAACGCCGCCATTATGCTGAACAATTACGACTGGATGAAGCAATTCTCCTTTCTGGATTTCATCCGGGACGTAGGCAAACACATCACAGTCAATTACATGATGGCAAAAGATTCCGTGAAACGACGGCTGAACGGGGAATGTTCCGACGGCATGTCGTTCACCGAATTTACCTACCAGCTGGTTCAAGGATATGATTTCCTCTACCTGCGCAAACATCACGGATGTATGCTGCAAATGGGCGGTTCGGATCAATGGGGCAACATCACCACGGGAGGCGAACTGATTCGCCGGAAGGAAGGACTGGACGCCTACGGGCTGACCTGGCCCCTGATGACCAAGAGCGACGGGAAGAAGTTCGGAAAAACGGAATCCGGCAACATCTGGCTGGACCCGGAACGGACCTCGCCTTACAAGTTCTATCAGTTCTGGCTGAATACCACCGACGAGGACGCCGCCCGCTACGTGAAGATTTTCACCATCCTGCCGCCGGCGGAAATCGACGCACTGATTGCAGAACACCAGCAGGAACCGCATTTGCGGAAATTGCAGAAAACCCTGGCAAAGGAAATCACCTGCCTGATACACGGCGAAGAAGCCTACCAGGCAGCACTGGAAGCATCGCAGATTCTGTTCGGCAACGCCACCTCGGACACGCTGCGCAAAATCGATGAAAACACCTTCCTGTCGGTATTCGAAGGCGTTCCCCAATTTGAAATCGCTTCGGCGGACTTGAAAAACGGCATTTCCATCGTGGACTTCCTGGCGGAAAAAACCTCGATTATGAGCTCCAAAGGAGAAGCTCGCCGCGCCTTGAAATCCAACGCCATTTCCATCAACAAGGAAAAGGTGGGGGAAGACTTCTCGGTAAACGAAAGCCAGCTGATCAACGGAAAATACATCCTTGCCCAGTCGGGGAAAAAGAACTATTTCCTGATTACCGTGAAATAACACAGAAGTCACATAGATGAAAAAAGTCCGGCGTAAAACCGGACTTTTTTTATATTTCTTCGTTCAGACAAAA
>CAYNXE010000173.1:2244-5356 GCA_964400995.1 uncultured Odoribacter sp. | reverse complement strand
TGATTTCATCGGTCGTTTTTGACTATTTTCATCGGTCGTTTTTGACTTTTCGGCAGCAGCACGCACACAATTTACAGCGCAGCCACCTGCACCACGGCAATCAGCAGCACGGTGAAAAGGGCGACCCGCTGGTTCACCCGGACGGCTTTCCGGTAGTCATCGTACCCGACTTCCCGGTCGTTGTCACCGATGTACGGTTTCTCGACCAACAAACCGTGATAAACGTGCGCTCCGCCAAACCGGCAATTCAGAATACCCGCCATAGCCGATTCCGGGAATCCGGAATTGGGACTGGCGTGCTGACGGCAGAAACGGGCAATGAAACGGAAAAGTCCGGGACGGTAAGCCGTCAATGCCATAAACAAAGCCGTCAGGCGGGCAGGGACATAGTTCAACACATCGTCCAGACGTGCCGCACAACAGCCAAAAAGACGATAACGCTCGTCCCGATAGCCAATCATAGAATCCAAGGTATTCACCATTTTATAGGCCAGCATAGCGGGAAAACCGCCCAAGGCGTAGTAAAACAAAGGTGCCACCACCCCGTCGCTCAGATTTTCAGCCATCGTCTCCAACACCGCCGTATAAAACTCCTTTTCCGACAACTCCGAAGTGTCCCTGCCGACAATCCAGGAAAGCCGTCGCCGACCGGCTTCAAGTCCCTGTTCCCTCAACGTCTTGATGACTTCCGCCCCCTCTTGTATCAGACTGCGGTTTGCCAATCCATAAAACACAAAAACGGTTGCCACCACGGCATAACACCAGACCCCGCACCTCCCGGCACCCCAGCCGATTGCCCAGGCGGCACCTCCTGCCAGCAAAGGATATAGAACGGCAACGACGCACCCTTTGAATCTCCTGCCCCTTCCCTTGTTCCACTTCCGCTCAATCCAGGCAATGGCGTTGCCGAACAGCACCACCGGATGAGGCAGACAACGGGGGTCGCCGAAAATCAAATCCAATACATAACCTGCCAGCAAAGGCAATAAAACGATTATCCATTCCATATCATACATCGCATTTCATCCGCCTTGCCTCCGCCCCGAATCCTCGCATAAGCCTCCAGGGCATCCGTCAACATCGCATTCTTCTCATCCGTCAACGTATTCACCCGGAAATAATGATTGTCCAGTCCGCGGAAATTGGAAGCATCCCGAATCAACAGACCGTTATGCTCCAGAAGATAAGTTTTCAACGCCGACGAATCACTATCCGTTTCCGTCAGGAAAAAAGAGGTATGGGAAGGTATCGGGCGAAAACCAGGTATTTGGGCAATCCTGGCGGAAAACTCACGTTGTCGCTGCAATAACCCGACGGCATCGGGCAAACCGGACGCCCCGTGTTCCAGCAGGAATTTGCCCGCCTCGATAGCCAGGGCATTCACCGACCAAGGCAAAGCGAAGCGACCGACACGCTCAATCAACTGCCCGCCCCCCAGCAGATAGCCCAACCGCAAGCCCGGAATGGCATAACATTTGGTCATTGAACGGACAATCAGCAGATTGGTGTATTTCTTCAACAAACCGACAGCGGTCTGCGCTTCCGGAGCAAACCCGATAAACGATTCATCCACCACCAGCACCCTGTCCGGACAGGTCTCCAATATCCGGCAAATATCGTCCAGCGTCCATATCCTTCCGTCCGGGTTGTTCGGATTGCAAATAAACATCAGCTCCCCGGCAGGCAAAGCGGACACGTCGATCCGAGGCAAAAACACCAGCCGGTGGCCGTAAAGGGTGCAAGCATCCTCATATTCCGTAAAAGAAGGCACCGGCAACAACGTGCAACTTCCGGCAAAAGCGTGCGCCACCCTGTAAAACAACTCCGTAGCCCCGTTACCGGCAAGCACATTCCGGGGCGACACGCCGTGATAATCGGCGGCAACCCGGCAAAACGACCCGGCATCCGGTTCCGGATAATGAAAAACCGTCTCCAGTTTCTCCTCCAGGAAATGGCACAACGGCGCCGTATCCGCCTCATACCATACATTCGTTGAAAAATTAGCCTTCACCTCCCTGCCGGAGCGATAAAGGTCATCCCCGTGTCCATAAATCATAATCGGTCGCTTTTATTCACAAAGGGTAGAGTAAACATAATCCATATCCACCGCTTCCCGCACCTTGTCCGCCAATAAATCGTACTGCCGTTGCTTGAAATCCCGGTAATTGAAATCCGTCACCGCCGGTACACCGAAATCTTTCGCCAAATCGTTCAACACCACCGGATTGTCCAATATGCCGTGCATATAAGTGCCCCAGCAATTTTCATTCAACCGGAATCCTTCCGTCTCGCCTCCGTCCAACTGCACCAACGGCGACACCATTTCCGCACCGTCAGCCGGGAACGTCCGCCCCATGTGGATTTGATAGCCCTCGCAAAGTTCGCCGTAATCCTTGTACCTGAACCGGCTTTGGCACACCACTTTTTCCCCCTGCATCACCGACACCAAAGGCAGCAATCCCAACCCCTCCGCCTCGGTCTGGGAACCTTCAACACGGTCAGGATCCAGCACCCGTTGCCCCAGCATCTGATAACCTCCGCATATCCCGATGACCTTTTTCCCCTCCCCGTAGGCTTGAACAATCGCCCCGGCTATCCCCTCCTCGCGAAGCACCTGCAAATCGGCTATCGTGCTTTTCGTCCCCGGCAGGACAATCACATCCGCCTTGGCAATCTCCTCCCGCTCATCGGTATAATAGACGTGAAAACGCCCGTCCCGTTCCAGGGCATCGAAATCCGTAAAATTCGACATCCGCCGAAGTCGCACCACCGCCACGTTTATTTTTCCGCTTCCTGCCGAAACGGCTTTCGTCTCCAACGCCACCGAATCCTCCTCCTCGATATGAATATCCTTGAAATAAGGAATCACCCCGACCACCGGGATCCCCGTCAACTGCCGAAGCATCTTCCTGCCCTCGTCGAAAAGGGAAACATCTCCCCGGAACTTGTTGATAATGATACCCTTCAATAACCTTCTTTCCTCCTCGGGCAACAACATCACCGAACCGTAAACCGAACCGAACACACCGCCCCGGTCAATATCAGCCACCAGATAAACTGCGGCATCCACCTCCCTTGCCATACGCATATTCGTAATGTCCCGGTCCCGGAG
>CAYNXE010000173.1:0-2144 GCA_964400995.1 uncultured Odoribacter sp. | reverse complement strand
CCGCCGTCGGGGGTGGAAAAAGAATTCAAAGACATATTCTGCGCCTTGAAAGGAGCCGGACGATACCCGTCCTGCCGGAATATCCGGCAAAAGGCTGTGCTCAGGATGCTCTTCCCCGCGTCGGAACAAGTTCCCACGAACATCACAGGACGCAACCTCGGCTTTCCGTCCGCCTTCGCCAATCCCTTTCCCGTCATATCTCCAAGCGTTCGATAGCCGTATTCTCCATAATCGGCATATCCACCATATCGAAAGGTTGCTTTCCGCCCAAGTAAGCCAATATCGCCCGATTGAATGCGCCGTGTCCCACCGCCAATACGCATTTCCCGGGGAACGTCGCGCGCAGGTAATCGACAAAACGACCTGCCCGGCGATACAACTCCTCAACGGACTCCACGCCGGACGGCAAATGGTACCAATCCACATCCTCCAACGTCTCGCCCGTATAAACGCCCCAGTCCATTTCCCGGAGCAAAGGAGTCGCCTGCGGTTCCAGTCCGTGAGGACGGGCGGCGATGCAAGCGGTGTCATAGCTTCGTGCCAGATCACTGCAAACCACCGCATCCAGAGCCTCCCCAGACACTCGTTCCGCCAGACTTTCCGCCTGGCTTATCCCTAACGGCGAAAGCGTCCCCGGCAATTGTCCTTGAAGGATGTGCCGCTGATTCTCCAGCGTCTCCCCGTGACGGGTCAGCAACAAATGAATCTTTTCCATCATCAGCCAACAGATTTTCCCAACTCGTATGCACTTTGCAAAGCAGGATGCCCCTCGATTTCCCCGGGCTCCGTGACCCCTCCGGCAAAAACGGAACCGGCAAGCCGGGCACGCTCGAAACACGCAATCCAGCCTTCAAGTCCAGAAACGGCACGGGCAGGCACGTGCGCCTCGTCCTCCGCCGCACTGGTCAGCATATAAATGTCCGTAAAACAATAATCCGAATCGAACAACGGATTTCCCCGGTCAAGTAACGTCTTCATCTGCCCGCTCATCTCATAATAATAAATGGGAGAGGCAAAAGCGATGATGTCGGCATCGTGCATCTTGGCAACCACCTCGAAGGCATCATCCTTTATGACACATTTACCGGTTTTCACACACGCGAGGCACCCTCGGCAAAAACGGATGTCCTTGTCGTGAAGCGTCACCACTTCCACTTTGTTGCCAGCCTCCTGCGCACCACGTGCGAACTCTTCCGCCAGGCGGTGCGAATTACTGACCGCCCGCAAGCTGGTGGATATGACCAATACTTTTTTCATCTTCTTTATTTTAAATCGTTTTTATCACTTTGTACTTCTATTTTCTTGGCTACTGGCGTACATCCATCTTTCCATTTCGACTGCAACACCTCTGCATATTTTTTCCCCACGGGCAAACTTGGTCCGGACTGCGAAAGCGTCACTTTTGTACGACTAAATCCAGTAATGCGGTTGCGCGCTACCACAAACGAACGATGTATACGGACGAATTCATCCTGCGGTAATTGTTTCTCGAGGTTCCGCAGGGAAATCTTAGAAAGCACCGAGGTCCCATCGGCAAGGTGTACTTTGACATAATTGTCTATCGACTCAATATAGAGAATCGCATTGATCGGAAGCGTTATGTTTTTGTATTCCGATTTCAGCAACAACTGACGGTCGGCTGACTCGGAAACGCGCAACAGGTCGTGCATACGCAACCATTGCTCCGCTTTTTGCATCGCGCGCTCGAAGCGTTCGTAAAAGTAAGGTTTGTGGAGGAAGTCTACGGCATTCACTTCAAATCCGTCAAGCGCATACTGAGCATAGGCGGTCGTGAAGACAAGACAGGTGGTAGCGGGAAGGCGACGGGCAAGTTCAATGCCCGAAACTCCGTTCATTTCAATGTCAAGAAATACGATGTTGGGCTTCCATTCACATATACGCTGCATACCGAGGAGTGGCGAACTGTATGTTTCCAATGTCACGCCACCGCGCTGCTCGCAGTAACGGCTGATGATGCTCAATGCGATGGGTTCGTCGTCTATGGCTATGCACTTTATCATATCTCTCCGGATGTCATTTCAAGATGTACACGGAAAATACCGTCCCTGCCACACCCAACGTCCAGCTGGTAGCGGTCAGGATAGAGTAGCGACAAGCGTCGCCGACAATTCTCAATACCCATC
>CAYNXE010000172.1:0-5357 GCA_964400995.1 uncultured Odoribacter sp. | reverse complement strand
CTCCTCTGTCATGACCTCTATTTCATTACATGATTCTCTTTCCAAGAGAAGTATTACTTGTGCATAACGATTGATTGTGAGCGTGTTACATAAGACAACAAAGCGACATTTCTAAAAAAATGTTTTCTATTCTTTTAATATTTTAAACAATTCTTGCAATATTCAAGAATAATTACATACATTTGTTGCACAAATACTTCTCTTGGAAAGAAAAATACCAGCACACGCCTTTACAAAGACTTGATAATAATGCGATTGGCATTGTCCACAATCGAGGTATCCAACGATGCCAGATAAATGCGCGTGGTATTCTCCGAATCGTGTCCCATTCCCTCGCTGATGACCGAAAGGGGAATGTTTTTGCTCTTGGCAATGCTTGCCCAGGCGTGGCGTGCCACGTACATGGTCAGCGGTACAGGCGTATTCAACGCTTTCCCGATCCATTTCAATTTTGTATTAATCAAATGCGCCGAGTTCCTGTACTGCCGTCTCTCCTCCACGCCGATGTTCCGGATAATCGGCAGCAGGAAAGGAGAATCCGGAACGAGATAGCGCTCCACAATTTCCTGCATGGGCTTTTCCCACCGGACAGAAAGTTGTTGCCCCGTTTTCCGGCGACGATAGACCAATATGCCGTTCTGCAGGTCTTTCTTTTTCAGGAAAGCCATATCCACAAAGGACATCCCGCGCGTATAGAAACTGAACAGGAACATGTCCCTGGCGTATTCCATCGTGTAAGAATGCGTCAAGTCCAAATCCTTGATTTGCCGGATGACCTTGATGGAGACCGCCCGTTTGACGGTTTTGTCGACACCGGTGTAAACGTATTTGAACGGACTGCGCTGCACCGTCATCCCCTGTTCGACGGCACGGTTATAGATTGCCCGCAGGTTTCTCATGTAAAAGGAAGAACTATTGGGGCATACCCCTTGCGATTTCAAATAAATCTCGTAAGCCATCATCAGCCTTGAATCCACCTTTGACAACGGAATATCCCCCTCCCCCGATTTCTCCCGGAAACGCATGAAACTGTTCAACGCAGTGGCATACGTCTCGGCGGTGCGGTCACGGCCGATTTGTCTCAATTGCCTCACCAGTTGCCGGGTAAAAGCAATCATGTTCCGGGTGTTCACGACAGAAAAATAACCCTCCACCACCTCGTCGGAAGTATAATCTTCCCCCGTACTTCCAAGGTTCCGGATGATGCCTCGCAGCAGGGCGACATCCTCCGAAATCTGCTTTTGTAAAGCCAGCAGATAATCGCTCCTGTTCTCATCGAAAAACGGCAAAACAATCTCAGACAAACGCCCGTCCCACTCCGAGGCGAAAATCTTGTAACCCGAATGTATTTGCCGAGCCACCCGCTTTTGTATCACCTGGTAATACAAGGTGCCTTCCCGGTCATCGACAAGCGACGACCTGAATTTAATTTTTACTGATGCCATAGATTTCTTCTTTTTTGTTTAAATTTGTGGCAGTCAATATAACCGAATTGTTGTGACGGTCGAGGTCTTCACAACGGTTTTAATAGGAAAACGAACATGAAAATAGCTGTTGCCTGTGACCATGCCGGTTACGAGTATAAAGAGAAACTGGTGGAGTATCTTCGCAAAAAAGGTCATGAAGTAAAAGATTTCGGGACCCATTCCGCCGAAAGCATGGATTATCCGGATACCACCCACCCCATGGCTGCCGCCGTGGAAAGCGGTGAATTTGAAAGAGGGATTGCCTTGTGCGGTAGCGGAAACGGTGTCTGCATGACCGTGAACAAACATCCCGGAATCCGCGGCGCCCTTTGCTGGACGGTGGAACTGGCATGGCTGGCAAGACTGCACAACGATGCGAACATCTGCTGCATTCCGGCACGTTTCATTCCGTACGAAGATGCGCAGGAAATCATCGAGCGTTTCCTGACCACTGAATTTGAAGGCGGCAGGCATCAGCGGAGAATCGAGAAAATACCTTTGAAATAATCAGACGAGTCGATAAAACGAATCGGGGACAGGCAAAAGCCCGCCCCCGATTTTCATTTTTACGACCGGGTCAATTCCCGGAATATTTTTTCCAGATTGTCTTCCTCCGTCCTCAATTCGATAATCGGACACTGATGCCGGGCGGCAAGATTGAAAAGTTCGGTCCGGGGGTCTTCTTTCACCGATGCCGTTCCCTGCCAATATTCGGCGGATTCCTGCCGGAGCGTCCGGAACAGACCGGATTGCGCCAGCCATGAACTGTCCGTTCCGGGAGCGAAACGGATGTAAACGTTCAGCATTCCGCCCGCCAGGGACTGCATTGCCCGGATGGACTGGTCGGCAACGATTTTCCCCCGGTTGATAATCATCACCCTGTCGCAAATGGCTTCCACTTCCTGCATGATGTGCGTGGACAACAGGACGGTTTTGTCTTTTCCGCAAGTCTTAATCAACTGTCTGATTTCTTCCAGTTGATTCGGATCAAGTCCGGTCATCGGTTCGTCCAGAATCAGGATTTCCGGGTCGTGAATCAACGCCTGCGCCAATCCCACCCGCTGCCGGTAGCCCTTGGACAACTGACCGATTTTCTTCTTTACCTCGGGCACCAGTCCGGTAAGACCGATGATTTCCTCCGTTTTCTGGCGAGGACGGGCGACACGATACAGCCGGGCGACGTGTTCAAGGTATTCCCGGATGTACATGTCGGGATACAGCGGATTGTGTTCCGGCAGGTAGCCGATGAGCTTCTTGGCCTCCAGGGGATGCCTGCGCAGGTCGATGTCGTTGATTTTGACCGTTCCCGTATATTCCGACAGGTAGCCGGTGATGATTTTCATGGTCGTGGATTTCCCGGCACCGTTCGGTCCCAGAAAACCGCAGATTCTGCCGGCTTTCAGCGTGAAACTGACTTCGTCCAGCGCTTTTTGCTTGTCGTAATATTTGGTAACCTGATGAAGGGTGATAGCCATGACCTGTCGATTTTATTTGAACCAACTATTTACATCTTCATATTTCAGAATATGGATAATCGTCTTGCCGTCGGCGGTGAAATTCTGGTGCTTGCAGGCAAACAGCCGGTCGGTCATTTCGCTCATTTCCTCGCAAGTCAAAGAGGTATTGTAGCCGATAGCGGCGGCCTTCGCCAACGCCAGCACCACCCGTTCCCGCACTTTGTCCCGGATGTTCCCTTCCGTATCCTTATAATGCTCCAGCAATCCGGTCAGTACTTCCTTCGCCCGACTGCCGGACAAATCGGGCGGAATCGCCTGTATGGCATAAGCATGCTCGCCGAATCGCTCCAGCTCAAACCCGAGGTATTCCAAATCCGGCAACAGTTCGCTGACAAGCAGGGCATCGGAAGCCGAAAGCTCCCATACCTCCGGGAAAAGATTTTTCTGCCCCGCCACCTTGTGCTCGACTGTCTCTTCCATGTATTTTTCAAACAAAATGCGCTCGTGCGCCCGCTTTTGGTCAATCAGCATCAGTCCGCTCTGTACCGGCGTAACGATGTAACGTCCCTTCAGTTGGAAATAACAAACGGTGGACGGCATCGCCGGAGAGACAGACTCCGACATTTCAGGAATGGAAGTCTGGACCGGTTCTTCTTTTTCCGTCAGTCCGCCAAACAAAATATCCCAGTTTGCCGGAACTTTTTCCTTGTGATAGGCGGAAGGACGGCTTGGTTGCTCAAAATCGGAATCCTCCGGAGTCAGTTTCCCGGTTTGATAATTAAACGGATTATAGCCCGGCTTATAAGAAATCCGGGGCACGTAAGGCGTTTCCGCCGACGAGGTGGGAGGGGCGAACTCGACGCTGCCCGCCGTGTCGAAATCCAGGGGCGGAGTGACGTTGAATTTCCCCAATGCCTCTTTGATGCAGGCGACAAGTATCTGAAAAAAATCCGATTCGTTCTGGAACTTGATTTCCGTCTTGGTGGGATGTATGTTGACATCTATCAAAGAAGGCTCCACCGTAAAATAAATGAAATAGGACGGAAGACAGTCCGGAGCAATCAATCCCGAATAAGCCTCCATGACCGCCTTGTGAAAAAACGGATGCTTCATGAAACGGCCATTGACGAAAAAGAATTGTTCGCCATAAGTTTTCCGGGCTTGTTCGGGACTGCACACAAATCCTTTGATACCGACAAGTCCCGTCTCACACTCCACGTTAATCAGCCGGGCATTTATCGGTTTGCCGAAAATATGGACAATCCTCTGCCGAAGTCCCGACGCCGGCAGGTTGTATATGGTCGTGCCGTTGTTCATCAACGTGAAACTCACCTGGGAGTTGGTCAACGCCACCCGCAAAAATTCCGTCGTGATGTTCCGGAGTTCGGTCGCATCCGATTTCAGGAACTTGCGGCGTGCCGGAATGTTGTAGAACAAATTTTTGACGGCGATGTTGGTACCCTGCGGCGTATTCACCGACTCCTGGCTTTTCACTTCCGAAGCGGCAATGAAAAGGCTAGTGCCCAATTCCTCGTCCGCCTGCCGGGTCTTGGTCTCGACTTCGGCGACAGAGGCAATGGAAGGCAATGCTTCTCCACGGAAACCGAACGTATGGATGCTGAACAGGTCCTGCGCCGACGATATTTTGGAGGTGGCATGCCGTTCAAAAGCCATGCGGACATCCGTAGGCGACATGCCTTTCCCGTCGTCGATGACCTGAATCACGGCTTTGCCCGCATTTTTTAAAATGACCTGGATGTTCCGCGCTCCGGCATCAATGGCATTTTCCACCAATTCCTTGACAACGGATGCCGGGCGTTGCACCACTTCTCCAGCCGCTATCTGATTGGCAACGGCATCCGGCAGCAAATGAATAATATCCATAGTAAACTGACGTCTTTGCGTTTATAATCCGAACATCCGGAGAAGACCGTCCGGATTTTTCACGAACAGATAGAAAGCCGCGATGAACAGCAGGAGCAGAATCATAAACAGGCGGATGGTCCGGGCGGAACTGATGCTGCCGCGGGCGGCTTTTCTTCTTTCGTATTCCTGCCTGAATTGTCCCTGGATGTTGGGAATATATCCCCCTTCATCGTCTTTCAGGCCCAATTCCGCCTTGATTCTTTTTTCCCGCAATTCCCGCTCCTCCTTTTCCGGGTCCCAATAGCGGGGCTTCAGATTGAATCTCCTGTATTCCGGTTTCTTAAACAGTTCAAACATAAGGTAACGTTTTATCGGATGATGATTTCGTATCGTTTGCCGGCTCCTTGCCCTTCCGGCTTCCGAAATGCCGGTTCACCCATTTCGGTACAATCAGCACGCCGGCAAACAAGTAAGGATAATAAGTAATCAACCGCCACAGGATAGCCATGGCAATGGCGACTCCAGCACCAGGCAGGAACTCGCCCAGGTATTCCTTGAACACGAATTC
>CAYNXE010000171.1:0-5402 GCA_964400995.1 uncultured Odoribacter sp. | reverse complement strand
ACCGCTTTGTCCAGTACGCCGTTGATGAAAGCCCCGCTTTTCGGAGAACTGTAAGTCTTGGAAATCTCGATGTATTCATCCAGGGAGACTTTGACGGGAATGGAGGGGAAGTTTTTGAGTTCGGCAATGGCGCACGTCATGATTAATTTGTCCATATCCGAGATTCGGTCCAGTTCCCAGTTGTACGTGAACTTGTCAACCAACTGGATGTTTTTGTCGTATTCATTGAACGCCTTGCGCATCAGGGTACGGGCAAATTCCACATCTTCCTGGGGTTTGTAGACCGGATAGAAAATGTCATCTTCCTCTGTCGTATTTTCCTTGATGTGCCACAAGGTTTTGTAAACGATGCTGAGTACCAGTTCAAAATCATCGTTCCAGAATATGTTCCTGTCTTCCAGGGTTTGGAAAAAGATATCGTCCTGTATGATCAGTTCGGCGAACATGTCCAGCACCAGTTGCTTGTGCGTTTCAAAGGAAGCGGTTTCACAAGCCATGTATTTTTGATAGGCGGGCCATTCCGGCAATTTGTTGTAAAAGTACAGGACAGCTTCCTGCATATCGTTCCAGGAAATCAGGTTGTTGTGAACGTAATTCTGGAATTTCTTGTTCTTTTCGATGATGTCGAATATCGGATTGGATATAAACCGGACATTCGGATTCAGGTCTATGTTGGAAGTCAGCCGGCGGTTGCGTGCCGCATCGATTTTCAGAAAAGCCTTGTGCCTGATTTCAGTAAGCAACAGGAGGGTGGTGTAGTACAAATCCGTACTTTTTTCCATGCTTTGTATCAAATCGCGCTCGATGTCCGCGAGATTCGTATTTTCTTTCTTGCTGAAAGCATAAAGCAGTTGCAAAACTTTGATTCTGATTAATCTTCTGCTGGTCATTTTTCTGAAGAACTATGATTTTTGACGGCGCAAAAGTAGTAAATTTATTGAAAATTGGAAAATGAAATCAGAAATTGTGTTTTGCATTCTAAATAGAAAAATTATATATATTTGAGCCTTGGAACAGTCAAACATTAAATATAATTTTTTTTTTCAGATGAAATTATTTCAGCGAAATATTTCACTTCGTGTTTTTTCATTGATTTTAAGCGTATACACGCTTGTGGCATATCATTTTCCTTTTTATAAGGAGGTGATAGCAGGAGTAGAGGGGCTGAACGGCATAATCATATTTCTAAGCCTTGTCGTCCTAATGGTGACTCTGAATTACATGATATATTATCTTGTTCTATTCGTGGGACGAATTGTTGGAAAGTGTGTGATGGGTTTCTTATTTATAGCAAATGCCATAAGTTTTTATTTCATATCTTCATACGAAGTCCTGATTACAAGCAAGATGATGGGCAATGTATTCAATACCCGTTATTCCGAAGCGTCTGGTTTTATTTCCTGGGGAATGTTGTTTTATATGGTCGTGTTGGGAGGAATTCCTTGCATTTACATGTTTATTCAAAAGATAGCATACGGCAATGGTAAACGATTCTTGACGAACACGGGTATTTCTTTAGGAATATGTTTGATTGTCATATTTGCAAATGTGAGCAACTGGCCATGGATAAACCGCAACGCTACTACGCTTGGCAGCCTTCTTATGCCCTGGTCATACACGATTAACACGATACGGTGGTACAACAGCGGACCCGAAAAAAATAGGAAAGAAATTATTCTTCCTGATGCAACTGTTGAATCCGACAGTAAAGATGTATGTGTCCTTATCATCGGGGAGTCCGCCAGACGTAGGAATTTCTCCCTTTATGGCTACGAAAGGTGTACCAATCCCCTTTTGGAAAGGGACAGTGTCACCGTTCTTGTTGCTGAATCCGCGGCAACCTATACCACGGCGGGAGTAAAGGCTATTCTTGAACATAAACCATCGAACAAATTATATGAGATACTCCCTAACTACCTTCATCGATGCGGAGTAAATGTGTCCTGGAGAACAAGCAACTGGGGTGAGCCGCCTGTTCATGTTCCGACTTATTTGTCTGCTAAGAAGCTCAGTGATATGTTTAATCAAGAGAAAACATATGACGAAATACTTTTGGCGGGTCTTGAAGATTACATCCGAAAGTGTAATAATGACAAGATGTTGGTTGTTATTCATACAAGTACAAGCCACGGTCCTGCATATCATAAAAAGTATCCATCTTCCTTTGAAATGTTCAAGCCGGTGAGCAATACTGTCGAGATGTCAAAAGCAAAATATGAAGAACTTGTTAATGCCTACGACAATACGATTCTTTATACCGATTGGCTTGTTCATTCGACAATAGAGATTCTCCAAAAGATACCGGAAAGGCGCAGTTGCATGATATTCGTTTCCGACCACGGGGAATCTCTCGGCGAAAACAATTTATATATGCATGGAGCGCCAATGTCAGTCGCTCCTAAAGAACAAATCGAGATTCCATTTATTGTATGGACGTCTGACAAATCTATTTCAATTAATCCGGAAATAAAAGCCAGTCAATACCACATCTTTCATAGTGTTTTGCATTTCCTGGATATAAAAAGCCCTGTATATAATCCGAATCTTGATATCTTTCAAGAAAATTCTTAACGTTTATATCTTTGCTATAAAGAAAAACGTTGCTTATTGGGGCTATTCCTTCTTTGGGGAGGTGATCAATCAGGTTGCCGATGACTGGAATCAGGCTTTTGCCGAGGTCGGTGAGCGAGTATTCCGTACCGGGGAGACGGGAAACCGTTTCTTATTTTCCGAAGCCGTCAAATCTGTTCCGCATTTTTCGGTATCTCGCTTTTTTGTTCTATCTTTGTTTTTATAAAGCTATGAGAAATGTGGAGGAAACATTGTTTTGTTTTGTGGTTGGGTGTGCTTGTCGCAAGCGGTTTGAGGGCACAGGAGCTGAGGTGTAACGTATCGGTTACTTCCCAGCAGATACAAGGAACCAACAGGGAGCTTTTCAGCAATATGCAACGCGACCTGTATGAATTTCTGAACAACAAACGCTGGTCGGAGCACGTGTTCGCTTACGATGAACGGATAGAATGCAGTTTGCAGTTCGTGTTGAACGAGCAAGTCGGGAGCGACCAGTTCAAGGGCACTTTGCAGGTCCGGATCAGCCGTCCTGTGTACAATTCTTCTTATAGTACGACGTTACTGAATATCAGGGACAACGACATCGATTTTTCCTATCGTGAATTTGAACCCCTGGTCTATAACGAAGGGGGACAGAATACCAATCTGGTGAACCTGTTGGTTTTTTATGCCAATATCATCCTCGGTGTGGATTATGACACTTTTTCTTTGATGGGGGGAAATGAATTTTTCAGCCGTGCGGAGCGTGTTGTCGCCCAATGCCAGAATACCCGGGAGGCAGGCTGGAAGTCGTTTGAAAACCGCCGGAACCGTTATTGGCTGATTAACAATTTGCAGGACCGGAGCTATGCGACGGTGCGGGAGTGTCTGTACCGTTATCACCGTCTGGGACTGGACGTGATGGCGGACAACGTGGCGGACGGGCGGCTTGCCATTGCCGAGTCGCTGGAACTGGTGCGCAAGGCGTATCGCATGAAGCCCAATTCCTACCTGATACAGATTTTTTTTGACGCCAAGGCGGACGAGATTGTCAATGTCTTCAAACCGGCTTTTACGGACGAGCGCAAGCGGGTGTACAATATCGTTTCGGAAGTCAATCCTGCCAATAATTCCAAGTACGGCGTGTTGATTCAGGAAAAAAAGAACTGAACTTGTTATGATAGAGAGAATAAACATATCCAATTATGCGTTGATAGACCAGACGGAGATCGTGCTGGAAAAAGGTTTTTCCGTGATTACCGGTGAGACCGGTGCCGGTAAGTCCATTTTGCTGGGGGCTGTCGGGTTGACGCTGGGACAGCGCGCCGATGTTTCGGTCATCCGGGACAAATCCAGGAAATGCGTGGCCGAAATAGAATACGAAATCAGCGGCTATCATTTGCAGGAATGGTTCAAGGAGCAGGATTTGGATTATGCCGAACACGTGGTGGTGCGCCGGGAGGTAACCGCCGAAGGGAAGTCCCGCTGTTTCATCAATGATACACCCGTGAACAACAAGGCATTGAAGGATTTCGGGAATTTTATGGTGGACATCCATTCCCAGCATCAGTCGCTTTTGGTGGGCAAGCCGGAGTACCAGATAGAGATCCTGGACGCTTTTTGCGGAAATGCCGGTTTGCTGGCTACCTACGGCGAACTGTATCAGAAGCACCGGAAGTGGTCCGCAGAATTGCAGGAACTGAAAAGCCGGGCAGCGGATGCCGAGAAGGAGGGGGATTACCTGAGGTTTCAGTTTAACCAGTTGGACAAGGCGCATCTGAAAAACGGCGAGAAAGAGGAGCTGGAACAGGAATTGAGCCTGCTGACCAATGCGGAGAGCATTAAATCCGCCCTGTCGAACGTGACCTGGAATTTGCGGGACACGGAACATTCCGTCACGGAGGTGTTGAAGGGAGTCCGGAATGCGTTGTCGGGGGTGGAACATTCCCTGCATGAGGCGGAGGAATACCGTCAACGGCTGGATTCCGTGCTGATAGAGTTGAACGACCTGGCAGACGAGGCGGAGCGAAGGGCGGAAAGAGTGGAATATAATGCCAGCCGAATCGAGGAAATCAACGGGCGGTTGAATGTGATTTATGATTTGCTTTTCAAATACAAGGCGGAGTCTGTCGCCGAACTGATTGCCTTGCGTGAGCGGTTGGCAAAACAATTGGGCGGAATAGACGGGGGAAGTGAAGAAATCGAACGCCTGGAGAAACAGGTGGAGCAGGTCACCGAACAGATGAAGAGCCTGGCGGCGGAGATGCACCGGATTCGGGAGGAGGCTTCGGGAAGTCTGTGCGAGGAGATGAAGCGTTTGTTGACGGAACTGGGCATCCGACATGCGGAATTTATCGTGGATTTGTCGCCGGTGGACCATTTTACCCCGCAGGGATGCGATGACGTCCGGTTCCTTTTTTCGGCAAACAAGAACCAGGAGCCGGGAGAAATTGCCAAAGTGGCGTCGGGAGGTGAGATTTCGCGGGTGATGCTGGCGTTGAAATATGTATTGTCGAAGAACAAACAGTTGCCGGTCATCATTTTTGACGAAATCGACACGGGCTTGTCCGGGGAGGTTGCCCACCGAATGGCGAAGATGATGCAGGAAATGGCTGTGCGGATGCAGGTGCTCAGCATCTCCCATTTGCCGCAGATTGCCGCTGCCGGGAACTGTCATTTCAAAGTCTACAAGGAGGACAACACGGAGGCCACCATTTCCCGCATTCGGAAACTGCAGCCCGAAGAGCGGGTGCGTGAAATCGCCGGGATGATCAGCGGCGAGGAGATTACGCCTGCTGCCCTGGAAGCTGCCGAAAGTTTGCTGGAGGTTAGTTTGTAAAGTTCATAAAGTT
>CAYNXE010000170.1:0-5445 GCA_964400995.1 uncultured Odoribacter sp. | reverse complement strand
AGAAAATGCAGGTGCTGTGGTTGCGCTATCTGACGGAAATCGACGAGCATACGCGCGAAGTGCCGGTCGAACTGATGGAAAACCCGGACATCCGGAAAGCCGTGTCCATCCTCGAAGAGTCCGCCTTTACCCCGGCACAATTGCAAGGATACGAGGATTTCTGGGACGGGGTCAGTGTGGAAAGAACGATACGGACAAGTGCGGAGAACAAAGGTAGGCAGGAAGGGCATCAGGAGGGCCTGTTGAAGGGAAGACTGGAAGGCAGGTTGGAAGGGAGATTGGAAGGACGGCGGGAAGCGGAGTGCCAGATTGCCGCCAATTTGAAAAGCCAGCAGGTGCCGTTCGAGGTGATAGCCCGAAGCACGGGGCTTTCCATTGAAGAAATCAGTAAGTTGTAGGTATAGTCATTTTAACAATGACTTCTAAGCAGTGCCGGGCATATTGACGTGTGCCGGCGATGCTTGTTTTGTGCTCCCGAAAAAGAAAACTATCCGACAGACGCTCTGTTTTTGTTCCTTTGTTTACAAACCCTCCCGATTTTACAACTTTTAACCGACTTAAACGAACTTTATTCACGAAAATGCGAATAAAAGTAAAATCACTTATTCTGAATATATGGAACATAAACCAAAACAAATTTTTCGGTTGAAAGTACACTCCGGATACCAATGGGTATGTCTGGGAGTGTTCCTGGGAATGGCAGGCGTTTTGCTGTGCCCCGGGGAGGCAATGGGTAACCGGGTAGAGCGTGGCAATCAGACCGTACCGCAGGAGCAGCGGATTATCCGTGGTAAAGTGACAGATAGCAATGGGGCGCCCATTCCCGGTGCGAATGTCTGGGTAAAGGGAACCTCCGTGGGGGTGGCGACGGATGCCAACGGGGATTATTCATTGCGGGTCGGTTCGGAGGTGAAGTCCCTGTATGCTTCCTTCATCGGATACGAGCAGGCAGAAAAGAGCTTGATGTCGGGAGTGGACGTGTATAATTTTTCATTGCAGCCGGAGTCCCGGAAGTTGGACGAAGTGGTGGTCGTGGGATATGGAACGACCCGACTGGGCGACCTGACCGGAGCCGTGTCTTCCATTGGTGCGGGGCAGTTGGAAAAAGAGCCTGTTCTGAACGTCGCATCGGCTTTGCAGGGAAAAGCCCCGGGAGTGCAGGTATCTATGGCGTCCGCTAAGCCGGGCGAGCCGGTGCGAATCCGGGTGCGGGGTTCCACTTCCCTGGAGGGAACGAATGAACCTTTGTATGTGATTGACGGAATTCCGGTGGAGCAGGAGGACATGATAGCCATTAATCCGGACGACATCCAGTCGGTGGATGTCCTCAAGGATGCTTCTGCCGCTGCCATTTATGGTTCGAGGGCGGCGAACGGCGTTGTGTTGATTACCACCAAGCGGGGGATGCAGAGCGAGAAGACGCAATTTAACCTGAAATATTTTACGAATTTCGATACGCAGATAGAGAATTTCAAGATATTGAATGCGGACCAGTTCCGGACGGTGATGATGAATGCCGCAGAGAACACGTTGAAGGTTGACCCGACCAACAGGACGGCGCTCAGCATCAAGGAGGGAACGATTCTGAGGGATGACAGTACGGACTGGTACAAGCTGTTGTCTCAAAAGGCATACACCAATAATGTCGAACTGTCCGTTCGTGGCGGTAGTACAAAATTGAAATATTTTACCTCTTTCGGAATGAGTTTCCAGAACGGCGTACTGAAAGGGGATGACTTGAAGCGCTACACCGGGCGCATCAATCTCGACTGGGACGTGACGCCTGGTTTCAAGTTCGGAACGAATATGAGCATTGCCTATACCGACCAGGCGCAGGAGGGACAGGGCTTGTGGCAAATCAAGCAATTCCGTCCCGATATTCCGGTTTATGCCGAAGACGGCAGTTATTACAAAATTGGAACAACGGATAATCCGGTGGCAAAGACAAAGATTACGGACAAGAGCGACGCCTATCGCCTGAACGGTACCGTGTTCGGAGAATTGCAGCTGTATCCCGGATTGAAAGTGCGTTCCTCCCTGGCTTTGGCGAAAAACTTTGGTTTCTCCCACCTGTATTACCCCAGCTTCTTGCAAGAGGGCAATTATTACAATACATACACCGGTCGCGCAGTCCGGGAAAGCAGCGAATCGGTCCGGACCTTGTGGGACAACACGTTGAGTTACCAGGGAACGTTTAAAAAAATCCATACCTTGGACGCATTGTTCGGCGTGTCGTTTGAACGTTACAAGAGCGGTAACTTCAATGCTACCGGCGTGGATTTCCCGATGGACCATATCTTGACCAACCTGAGCAGTGCGACCACTCCGTATGATGTCGGCGGAACCGATAGCGAGAACGGACTGGTATCCGTGTTCGGACGTTTTAATTACAAGCTGATGGACAAATATCTGTTTACGTTTACGGCGCGTTTCGATGGTTCGTCCAAATTTGGATCAAACAACCGTTTCGGTTTCTTTCCCTCCGGTGCCGTAGCCTGGAAGATTGACCAGGAGTCTTTTATGAAAGACATCGAGGAAGTGAATGAATTGAAATTCCGTCTTTCCGCCGGAGTGACGGGAACGCAGAACATAGGCAATTACAACAACAAGGATTTGTATGGACCGAATGATTTCCTGGGCAATCCGGGTATCGTGCCGACGACCTTGGGAAACAATGATTTGCGCTGGGAGCGGACAAAGCAGTTCGATGTTGCCGTTGACTACGCTTTTCTGGACTATCGGTTGAGCGGATCAATCGGCTGGTATTACAAAAATACCAATGACTTGCTTTGGTACATCCAGTTCCCGTCCTCCTTGCAGCCCTTCAGGGGGATGTACAAAAATGTCGGGCGAGTGCAGAACAAGGGTTTCGAGTGGAACCTCGATGCGAAAATTTTCCGGGATACGGAGGTGAAGTGGGACTTATCTTTCAATCTGGCTGTCAACCGGAACAAAGTGAAATCGTTGGTTTCCGAAGGTTCGCAGAACTGGGCGGGACGGGGCGTCGTCCAGGGTTCCGGCACCGAGGTGCTGGCGGAAGGCCATCCCGTGGGATCCGTGTTGGGCTACGTGGCGGACGGCATTTTCCAGTCGTGGGAACAGATAGAAGAGTATAACCGGCGTGCCCAGCAGATGAGCAACGGGACGGCGACATATTATTACAGCAGCACGACCAAGCCGGGGCAAATCATTTACAAGGATATGAACGGGGACGGCTTTGTGAGTGCCAAAGACCGGGTGATTATTGCCAATCCGGAACCGAAGTTCCAGGGCGGATTCTCGTCCAATGTGATGTGGAAAGACTTGTCCCTGTACCTGATGTTCACTTACTCGGCAGGAGCGGAACGCTTGTACGACAACACCTTGCAGAACATATCCGGTTCGCTGAACAACTTGATAGATTACAACCTCTACAACCGTTGGTCGGAAGAGAACACCTCCTCCGTTTTGCCGGCATTGTATGTGGACGACCCGGTGCCTGCCACCAACAACCTGTCGGTGCACAAAGCTTCGTATCTGAAATTGTCGCACTTGCGGATTCAATACAATCTGCCGGTTTTGTGGGATGCCAAATTCTACAAGGGCGGTCAGGTTTATTTTGCCATTGCCAATCTGTTCACCATTACCCGCTACCCGGGCATCGACCCGTCTACCGTGGGCAATGCCACGGCGAATTACGGTGGCAACTACGACAGTGACATATATCCCGGCGTCCGTTCCTACACCATTGGTTTACGACTTAATTTTTAATCTCTTGAATGGGTATTTATGAAAAAGATATTTTTCCTTTTGATAGTCGGTGGCTTGTTGTACTCCTGTCAGTTGACGGATGTCCTGAACCAGGAGCCACCGCATAATCTGACTCCGGCGAACGCCATTACGGACGAGAAGTCGGCGGAAACCGCCCTGACCGGAATATACGGAGAACAGATCGGTTATGAATCCTATATGTCTATCGGCAATCTGGCGATGACTGCCGGCATCCTGCAACGGAACGACAACCCCGGTGTCGTGGTCAGCATTTATTACATCGAGACCCGTTTGCCGGAATTGAATCTGGTCAGCGCCGCTTACCTCCCGTTCTGGAATGCTTTCAATACAATTGTCAATTCTTCCACCCAGTTGCTTTCGGTCGTGGAGGGTATGGGCGACCACCTTTTCAGTGCCGGACGGAAAACTTCGATGATGGGGGAAATCCGCTTCCTGCGCGGTATGTATTTGTTCGAGCTGTTGAGAATGTTTGGCGAATATGACAAACTGGACAGTCCATTCGGGATGATTATCCGCGAGACCTCGCCCAATGCCAATGATGTCTACAAGGCTCGTTCGACCGTGCAGCAGACTTACGATTTTATATTGAACGACCTCGACTATGCCATTGCCCATGCGCCGGATTTCACCTCTTCGGATTATGCTTCAAAAATGGCGGCAAGGGCGTTGAAAGTCAAAGTGCTGTTCTATATGGGAAAATACGAGGAGGCTTTGGCGGCTGCCAATACGTTCATCGACGGGGGAGAGCGGCAACTGGTGGCACCTTATTCCGCCGTTTTTACGGACTTCTCCAATTCGGAATTGATTTATACCCGCGGGTTTGCCGGGACGGACGAGGTGAAGTATCAGGCTACCCGGGTGCAGGCTTATTGCAATGAAGGAAAATGGGGTCCGACGGAGTCGTTTATGGGACTGGTTGCCGGCGACCCCCGGGAAGAAGTGATACTGAAAGACGGGGTAGGCCAGGTGTTCGGTTCGCAGAAGACCGTCCGGAAAGCTGCCAACCAGGCAGGCACGATGCCCATCTATTTTATGCGTTATTCCGAAATCTATATGATCAAGGCGGAATGCGAAGCCCGGACAGGACAAGGCGACCCGCTGGCGACCCTGAATGCTATGCGCGCCGGACACGGACTTGCCACGATTGCTTCCGCTGCCGACATCTTGCCCGTCATTTACAACGAGTGGTTGCTGGAAATGGGCTTTGAGAACGGACACGAATGGTATGCCACCTGGCGAATGGGCGTGGACCAGCTTCTGGAGACCAACCAGGCGGTGCTCAAGAAAATGAATACGTCCGCCGACCCGGCTTTGTATAAGGCGAATTTGCCTTATAACCGGATATTCCCGATACCGTCCGATGAGATAAATGCCAATAAGTTGATGTTGCAGAATCCCGGGTACAATTAGTTTATAAAGTTATAAAGTAAAAAGTTTATAAAGTTTTGGGTTTATAGGGTTTGGAAGCATGTCGATTATTGGCGGTTTTCAGACCCTATGAACTTGTTTTTTGTCCGGGCGTGCGATGAATGGCCATAAAATAAAAAGATATGGGATAAAACTTTTACTTTTGTGTGCAAAAGGAGGAAAAGATGCCACAGGAAATAGAACGTAAATTTTTAGTCAAGGGGAATGAGTTTAAGGCTTTGGCTTTCCGGGCTGTCCGGATGACGC
>CAYNXE010000169.1:3937-5504 GCA_964400995.1 uncultured Odoribacter sp. | reverse complement strand
CTTTATAACCTCTTGCCTGCAACAGTTTGGCAAGTGACGAAGCGATGATGCCTTTTCCTAAGGAAGAGGCAACACCTCCGGTAACGAATACGTATTTTGTTGACACGGTATGTTGAATTTTTTTTGATTTATCGAAGTTGCAAAGGTAAAAAATAAAGGCAAAAAGTGAAAGGCTGAGCCAAAAAACTGGTGTTAATTCGTCATATAAAAATACAGGCTTAAACGATTTGTGCCGTTTAAGCCTGTGTGTATGGAGCAAGACCGGATAGGTCAAATCAGGTTGTCCAGTGCCTTGAGTTTTTCCTGGAGCAATACCAGCCGTTGTTTGGTCTTTTCAATTTTGGATTCCAAATCGCTGATTAATCCGGAGGATTTGTTGGATTTGGTGATGAAGCCGATGTTGTTTTCCCAGGTGTGGATGTCTGTTTCCAACTGCCGGATTTTGGTGGTCAGCTTTTCTCTTTCGTTGATGATTTTGTATTCCTTGTTTTCGCTGGAATCCAATGTGCTTAGTTTGGCACGGAATCTTTCCAGGTCGCGGTCGAATTCGTCCAGGTTCAGTTTGTCGAACCAGCCGTTGATGGCGTTCCGGAATTCCTCCTGTATGGCGTCTTTGACTTTGATGGGCACGAAACCGATTTGCGCCCAGCGGGTCTGGAACGCCTTTAGCCGGTTGATGTCTTCTTCGTTGTTGCCGGACAGCGTGAATTGGTTTACTTCTTCAATCAATGCTTTTTTCAATTCCAGGTTTTTCTCGTAAGTCGAGTCGATGTCCTTGAAGAAAGCGTGTTTGTTTTCAAAGAAGGAATCACAGGCGCTGCGGAATCTCGCCCAAATCTTGTTGGAATATTTTTTCGGAGCGGGTCCTATTTTCTTCCATTCCTTTTGGTATTCGATGATTTTGTCGGTTGTCGCTTTCCAGTCGGTGCTGTCTTTGATGGCTTCGACTTTTTCGCACAACTCGGTTTTCAACTGAAGATTTTTTTCCTGCTCTTCGTTTTGTTGCTTGTGAAATTCCCTTTTGCGGTTAAAGAAGGCGTCGCAGAAAGTCCGGAATTTTTTGAAGATGCGGTTTCTTTCCTTTTGCGCCACGGTGCCGGAGTGTTTCCACTCTTCCTGCAAGTCCAGAATGGTTTTTGTGGCGGCATCCCATTCGGCGTAGCTTTTGTATTCTTTTTCAGCCAATGCCGATGCTTTTTCGCAGATTTCTTCTTTGATTTTCAGGTTGTTTTCCTGCTCTATTTTTAGGGATTCAAAGAATTTGTGGTGTTTTTCGTTGATTTGGGAGGTGGCGTTCTTGAAACGTTCCCAGACTTCCTCTTTCTGGTCCTTGTGGATGGGGCCGATTTCTTTCCATTGGGTGTGCAACAGCTGCAATTGTTTGAAGGAGTTGGCCACGTCGTTTGCCTCCAGCAGTTTCTCTGCTTCTTCGCACAGGGACAGTTTGGCGTCCAGGTTTCGTTTGAGGTCCAGATCCCGGAGTTCCTTGTTGATTTTTACGTAATTGAAGAAGTTTTCAACGTGATGATGATAGGTCTCCAATAACGCATTTGCCTGGGCTTGCGGT